>CACOLU010000010.1 GCA_902628045.1 uncultured Candidatus Actinomarina sp.
GTGAGAATAAGGCGGTTAATTACAATGCTATACCTTATGTTGTTTACACTAGGCCAGAGCTTGCAGAAGTAGGTGTAAACTCTGAAAAAGCAAAAGAGCTTGGAATGAAAATTAATCAATCTCAACATGGCTTTGCTGGTATAGGTAGAGCTATGATTCAAAATCAAAATCAGGGATTAGTAAAAGTTTACTCAGAAGAAAACGGTCCTATAGTAGGAGCAAGTGTATGTGGACCAGCAGCTGGTGAAATGATACATGAATTAATGTATATAGTTGGTTGGGAAGCGCTTCCAGATGAAGCATCAGAATTTATACATGCACATCCAACTTTGAGTGAAGCAATTGGCGAATCATTAATGAGTTTAAGTGGTAGGGGGTTACATTAATATGCAAATTGAAAAAATAACAAGGCGAGGCTATTCAGCAACACTTTCAAAAGAAGTTTTGTGGGACATCTACAAATCTATGAAAACACAAAGATTATTAGAGGATAGATTGTTAAAAATGTACAAAGGTGGACAATTAAGTGGGGCAGTTTATCCAGGAATTGGCCAAGAAGCATGTATGGCGGGTATTGCTGCTGGTATGGACTCAAAAGATATATTTGGCGGAACACACAGAGATCTTGGTGTTCAAATTAAAAAAGGGGTAACTCTTAAAGAAATTGCATTAAATTTCTTTGGAAAAAATGATGGTCCTTCCAAAGGACGTGATGGAAATAGCCACTTTGGTATTGTTGATAAAGGTACTTTGATGGTCGTTTCTCCGCTCCCTGACTCAGCACCTGTAGCAGTTGGTTGGGCTTTAGCATCTCAACAAAGTGGTTCTGGAGTCGTTGCAGTTGCAAACTGTGGTGAAGGAGCTACCGCAACAGGAACTTGGCACGAAAGTGTAAATATGGCAGCTGTGCTCAATCTACCTATAGTTTTTACAGTTCAAAACAATCAATTTGCTTATTCATCACCAAACGATACTGAATTTGGTACACCTAATGTAGCTGATAGAGCTGCGGGGTATGGAATTCCAGCGAAGATTATTGATGGAAATGATATATACGAAGTAATAGATGCAATTCATGATTCGTGTGAAGAAGCCAGGAATGGTAACGGACCTTCATTAATTGAATTAGTCACCTTTCGTCACTATGGTCACGCAGGACATGATCCAGCTGAATACGTAAATGATGAAGTAAGAGATTTTTGGATGAAAAGAGATCCCATAGCAAGATTTGAGAATGCTTTGTTAGAGGAAGGATTATTCACAACTGAACATTTTGTAAATTTAACAGATGAGTTAGAAACCGAAATAAAAGAAACTTTAGATTGGGCAAAAAATCAAGACGATCCAGATCCAAAAAATGAGGAAGCAGATATTTTTGCATTAAGGACAACTCCAAAAATTGAAAATAGTGAAGATAATAAAAAAACAATGAACTATATTGAAGCAATTACTAACGGATTAGATGAGTTGATGGAAAATGATGAAAACGTCTTTATGATGGGTGAAGATATTGGAGTTTTTGAAGGTGCGTTTAAAGCTACAAAAGGTCTTTTTGATAAATATGGACCGTTCAGAGTTATAGATACATCAATTTCAGAAGGTGGATTTACCGGAGCAGCAGTTGGAGCAGCTCTTGCTGGTAAAAAGCCAATAGTTGAGTTACAGTTTTATGATTTTGTATATCCAGCACTTGATCAGATAACAACCGAAGCAGCAAAATATCATTGGAAAGCTGGAAAAGCTGTCCCAATGGTTGTTAGGGGACCAACAGGAGCAGGTACAAGGTCTGGTCCATTTCACTCAATAAGTCCTGAATCATTGTTAGCTCATCATCCTGGCATAAAGGTAGTTGCTCCATCTAATCCATATGATGCAAAAGGACTATTAGTAGCTGCTGTGAATGATCCAAACCCAGTTATGTATTTAGAGCATAAAAAACTATACAGAAAACCTGACATAAAAATGGAGGTGCCGCTCGGGCTATACGAAGTGGAAATTGGTAAGGGAAAAATAGTCAAAGAAGGCTCAGATATAACAATCGTTACATGGTCAGGAATGGTGTCAGTAGCAGAGCAATCTGCTCAAGAGTTGGAAAAGGATGGCATTTCTGTTGAGATTGTTGACATAAGAACAATTGTTCCGCTTGATGAAGAAATTATTCTTCAATCTGTCGAAAAAACATCAAATTTGTGTATTTTACAAGAGGATGTTCCTTTCTCATCAGTGGCATCTGAAATTTCATCTATGGTGGCTGAAAAAGGTTTTTGGAACTTAGACAATCCAATTGTTAAAGTTACACCTCCAAATACTCATATTCCTTTTGCTCCTGTGCTTGAGGACGCTTTCATACCGAGTGCCGAAAAAGTCATAAAAGTTATAAAAGAATTACAATAAAACTATGAGTCAAATTGTAACTATGCCCCAATTGGGTGAAACGGTAACTGAAGGAACGATACTTCGCTGGCTAGTTCAAGTTGGTGATGAAGTAAAAGAAGATGATCCTATTTTAGAAATATCAACTGATAAAGTTGATACTGAAGTTCCATCTCCATTTACTGGTCAGGTAACATCTCTTTTAGTTGAAGAAGGTGAGACAGTTGAAGTTGGTGCATCTCTTTTAGAGCTTGATGGAGAGTCAAATAATAGCTCTGTTACCGAAGAGGCATCAAATGAAGTAGAGACTGTCAGGGAGCCAGTTGAAGAAGTTGTTGAAGTTGAAGAAGTTGTTGAAGTTAAATCTACACCAGTTGCTAAAAGTACTAATTTAAAGTTATCACCTGTTGTTAGAAAATTGGCATCTGAAAACAATGTAGATCTTGAGCAAGTTACCGGTACTGGATCAGGTGGAAGGATTACAAGAAAAGATATTGAGAGTTTTATAACTTCTGGAATTAAAACTGTTCAAAAACCAAAAAAAGTACTGGAAAAACAAAAAGATAAGGATGTACAACCTGCTAAAACTTCAAGCGGTGAAATTTCTAGATTAAGAAGAAGAATTGCAGAGAATATGGTTATGTCAAAACAGACTTCTGCTCATGTAATGACTTCTGTTGAAGTTGACTATGAAAATGTTGAAATACTTAGAAGTAAACACAAAAAATCATTTAAAGAAGAGAATGGTTTTTCTTTAACTTATCTTCCTTTTATATCTCTAGCTACAATATATGCCTTAAGAGAATACCCCGCTGTAAATAGTTCATTCGATCTTGATAAAAATATCCACAGTTTTCACAGCAATATTAATTTAGGTATAGCTGTTGACCTTAATCAAGAGGGCTTAATAGTCGGAACTCTTCGTGAAGCAGATTCATTTAGTTTGAAAGGTTTAGCGAGAAAAATATCCGATACATCATCAAAGTTAAGAGAGGGATCTTATGATTTGGACGATGTTTCCGGAAGTACATTTACCATTTCTAACAATGGTTCATTCAATTCATTTTTAACTTCTCCAATAATTAATCAGCCAAACGTAGCAATATTGTCTACTGAGTCAGTTAAAAAAAGACCAGTAGTAATCGAAGCACAGGATGGCACTGATTCTATAGCTATTAGGCATACTGGAATGTTAAGTTTGACCTGGGATCACAGAGCTTTTGACGGATCAGTTGCATTATTATTCTTAAATTCCATAAGAGAGAAGTTAGAAAACTCTGACTGGTCACAGGAATTAAACTAGTTTGAGAAAATTAAATATAAGGTGGCTTGGTAGACTTCCATATTCTGAAGCTTATGATTTACAATTAGGTTTACACAAATCTGTATCAAATAGCCTAGACAATGACGACTACCTTTTATTACTTGAACATGACAATGTAATCACATCTGGAAGAACATCAAAAGAAGGCAATTTACTTGTATCTCTTGATGTTTTAGAAGAAATGAAAATAGATTATTTCGAGACGGACAGAGGTGGAGATATTACTTTTCACGGAGAAGGTCAATTGATTGGATATCCAATTATTAGACTTGAAGATCCAAAAAAAGTTGTTCCATTTGTGAGATTGATTGAGAACACTTTAATCGATTCTCTAAAAGAATTGGCTATAGATTCATTTACTAAAGAAGATGACACCGGTGTTTGGACTGAAAAGGGAAAGATTGCTTCAATAGGGGTAAAAGTTAGTAAGTGGACAACGTATCATGGTTTTTCATTAAATATTTTTGATAAATTAGAGGGGTTCCAGCTTATAAATCCTTGTGGAAATGAGTTAGAAAATATTACCTCAATTCAAAACTTTAATAATGAAGTCTCTTTTAAGGAAGTTTCTAGAATAGTGTCTAAAAATTTCTCAAAGTTATTTCAATATAAAGAAATTGATGAGCAATTTTCACAGTTTACACCAAAGCAACTTAAGTCAAAAAAAGAGTTCAATATTGACAAAATGGTTGCTGAGGGAGTTTTTAAACCCGCTAGTAAAGGAATTCCAATAACTATCAAAGGAGTTTTACCAAATGAACCAAAAAGACCTGAATGGATGAAGGTAAAAGCTAATTTAGGTAGTGATTACAGGTCTTTAAAAAATCTCTTAAATGAGCAAAAGCTAAATACAGTTTGTGAAGAGGCATCATGTCCTAATATATATGAATGTTGGTCTATGGGAACTGCAACATTTATGATTATGGGTGATGTTTGTACTAGGGCTTGTGGGTTTTGTGATGTAAAAACTGGAAAGCCTGGAAGTTTAGATTGGGAAGAACCGAAAAGAGTAGCTGAAAGTGTTAATACTATGGGGCTTTCACATGCTGTAATCACTTCTGTTAATAGAGATGATTTAAACGATGGCGGTTCTTTATTTTTTGCAGAAACAATAAGAGAAGTCAAAAAGTTTAATAATGGTTGTGATGTAGAAGTTTTGATACCAGATTTTAAAGGTGACAGAATAGCAATTAACAATATTATTGAAGCCTCACCGGAAGTAATCAATCATAATCTTGAAACAGTACCAAGGCTACAAAGAGAGATACGAACATCTGCATCTTATGGAAGATCCTTATCTTTATTGCATTATGTAAAATCTCAGGGGTTTGAAGGAAAAACAAAAACAGGTTTAATTGTTGGTATGGGGGAGAGTAAGGAAGAGGTGATAGCTGTATTAAAAGATATTTCAAAACTAGATGTTGATATTGTGACTATTGGGCAGTATTTGCGTCCTACTGCAAAACATCGACCAATAGATAGATATGCACCTGAAGATGAATTCGAATATTATAAACTTATAGGAGAGTCTTTAGGAATACCGCATGTAGAGTCAGGTCCTTTAGTTAGATCTTCATACCACGCAAAAGATTCCTTTGCGTCTGTTTAGATTCTTATATACTTAAAGCAATGTTTGATAAAGTTACAAAATCAATTCGAGTCATATCTGCAGCTGCTGTCGAAAAAGCAAACTCTGGACATCCAGGAATGCCTATGGGTATGGCAGAAGTAGGAACTGTTTTATTTAAAAATTTCTTAAACATTTCAAACAAACAACCTGATTGGATTAATAGGGATAGATTTGTATTAAGCGCTGGCCATGGTTCGATGCTACTTTATAGCTTGCTTCATTTCAATGGATTTGATATTTCTTCAGAAGATATTAAGCAATTTAGACAATTAAATTCAAAAACTGCTGGACACCCCGAAGTTGATACATCATTAGGAATTGATATTACTACAGGACCACTTGGCCAAGGATTTGCAACTGGAGTTGGATTAGCTTTAGCAGAGTCTTATTTATCTGACGTCTTAGGAGGAGACATTATTAATCACTATGTTTACGGGATAGTTTCAGATGGAGACTTGATGGAGGGAATATCGTTTGAAGCAGCAGAGTTGGCAGGTGTGTGGAAATTAGGAAAATTAATTTACATTTTTGATGATAATAACATTTCTATAGATGGAAGTGTTGATAAAGTTTCAATAACTAATCAAAAGAATAAATTTGAATCAATTGGATGGCATGTTTTAGAGGTCGATGGTCACAATGAAACAGAAATTAAAGAAGCGATCAATTTATCAAAAGAAGAAAAAAGTAAACCTTCACTAATTATCGCCAAAAGTACAATCGGAAAATTTTCTCCAAATAAACAAAACACAAGTTCTATACATGGTGCCCCACTAGGTGCTGACGAGATGGAATTATTTCTTAGTGAAATTAAATGGGAAGGAGATCCTTTTGAACATGATGATGATATTTATGAATATTTTGCTGAAAAAAGGCGTGAAGATGAGAATAGATATGAACAATGGATACATAATTTAAATAATAAATTAGAAACTGATGAATCTTTCAAAATATTATGGGAGCAATTTTGTTCAAATGAAGTTATATTTCCAGAAAATTTTGAAATAAAGAATAGTGCAACGCGTGTAACTGGTGGTGAATATTTAAATTTAATTGGTTCACTAAACAAATTTTTAATAGGTGGTTCAGCAGACCTTGCAGCATCTACAAAACAAATTGTTGGTGATGAAAATTACACTAGTGAAAATAGAAGTGGTCAAAATATCGAATTTGGAATTAGAGAACATAGTATGGCAGCTATAGTAAATGGACTTAATCTTCACAGTGAGTTGTTTGCTTATGGATCGACTTTTTTAGTATTTTCTGACTACATGCGTCCAAGCATTAGGCTTGCTTCATTGATGGAGATTAATTCATCATTTATATTTACACATGACTCAATTTACCTAGGAGAAGATGGACCAACTCATCAACCTGTTGAGCATCTAATGTCTTTAAGGTTGATACCCGATTTAGATGTTATTAGACCCTCTAACAGTATTGAAGTTCTCCATTCTTATAGGTACCTATTTTCAAATACAAAGAATCCAAAAGTACTCTCTTTATCAAGGCAAAATTTAGAGTACCTAGATTTTTCAGTAGAGTATGAAGAATTCTTGAATGGTGGTTATGTTGTTTCAGATGGTGATGAAATTACAATTTTTGCTTCAGGGTCTGAGTTAAATTTAGCGTTTGCTTTGAAAAAAAATTTAAGCGAATACTCTGTAAGAATTGTCAGTGTACCAATATTAAATAAACTCAATCCTGAAAAAACTACACACTTAAAAAACTCTAAACTTACTTTCACATTAGAGCTAGGAAGATCAATTGGTTGGGCTGACTACATTGGACATATTACGGAATCTTTCAGTGTAGAAACTTTTGGAAAATCAGCACCCAAAGATGATTTGGGTAAATTTTTTAACTTTAACCTTGAATCAATAGAACAAAAAATAAGGCACTATCTGGATTAACATCCAGTATACGATCTCATTTCAGCCTTAGTACGATTTCCAGCTACACCATCTGGTATTAATCCAACTTTTCTTTGAAAAGCCTTTATAGCTTCTTTTGTATATGAGCCCATTTTTCCATCAATAATTCCAGGATTAAAACCGTTATTAGCAAGATAGGTTTGTATATCTGAGATTGAATCAAGCTTCGCTGATCTATTGTCTCTAGCAACACAGGCATTAGCACTTTCACATCCAGAGTATGATCTCATTTTAGCCTTAGTACGATTACCTACTACTCCATCTGCAAGTAGTCCATTTTCTCTTTGGAATGCCATAATTGCATCTTTAGTTTTTGGTCCAGATTGACCATCGATTGGTCCTGGATTAAAACCATTATTTGAGAGGTATTGCTGAATCTCTAATGTAGAACTTAATGATGCATTTGAATTATCTTTTGGAACGCAAGCATCGTTTCCTGCGTTTGGATTGGATACAGCAGTAGATCCTGCATCTGCAACTTCTCCGCCATTTGCAGTCCAGCTATTTTGGAATGGCGTAACATTGAATAAATCGGATGATACTAAAGACTTATTAACAAGTTGGTTAACCATGTAAGATACTTCACCAACAGAAATCCTACGACTTGGGCAGAACTTATCTTCAAGAGAGCTACAGCTTGGAATTATATTATTTGCAGCTAAAGTTTTAATATTACTTGACCATTTACTAGCACCGATGTCAGAGTACTTATCTTCCGATCCAGTCAAATTTTGTGTAGTACCTGCATTTATTGCTTTTACCATTAAGCAGGCAAATTCATCTCTTAAAACTTGTTCATTTGGTTGGAACTGAAATGGACTACCAAAGCAAGCCTGTAGACCAAAATATGGAAGAGAGTTGATTGCTTTTTGATAAATACTTTGATCATCATCACTATATGCATTTGGAGAATCTAAAGGCAATCCTCCAGCAATAACCACCACTGCAGCTGCTTCTTCTCTAGTAAGTGTTTTGGCTTGACACCCAGATGAAGTTTGGGTGCATTTATTTAATAATCCTGCTTTAGACAAATAACTTAAGCCATTAGATGATGTAGCATATTGTGGTGTATCTCCTGTTGTGCTTCCAGTTGAGACCCCAGCTTCAGTAGTTGAATTATTAGCGGTTACTGGACCAACAGCTAAATTTGAGACATCTGATTGGCTAGATGTTTTAAAGTAATGTGAGGTAAAGCCAAGTTGAGATTTTATATTTCTTCCAGACTTGGTTACAGATTTTGATGCTCCATTTTTAAAACCTTTCATTGTTATCTTGATTGCAGCTCCAGATTCGGAAACTGAAGAAACGTAAATATCAGTGATAGAGTCAAAACATGGATCATCACCACAAAGAATATTTTTTGCTAATTGATATGAACTAAAATCGTATGACCACGCTGCTTTAGGATTGCCTACTCTACTGTCAATAGACCATGGGTCATCAACTGTTTTAAGATAAGGCCAAGGAGTAGCAGAACCAAAACCAACGGCATTGTCATTTGTTTTTCCACCAGTTGAAGATGAATAAAAAGCTTGAATTACACTACTTTGTGTATACCCTCCATCGTAAGTTATAACTCTTCCCGATGTATTATTTACAGCTTGAACCCAATTTGGTCCAGCTATTTCTTTTAAGTATCCGTAGTAGTACTGACTTGATGCGGTTGATCCAATGTGACACCAACAGTATGATTTTCGTGAACTTGAAAGACCAGCATCTATATTTGTTTTCTCTGAAGGAATATTTTGCTTTAAGTATTGATAGACAGCATAACTTCTCCCAACTAGTGCTTGAGCTTCAAGAGCTTTCACATTCCAGTTTGAAGGCATTTCAGCCAGGCCATATAAATATTTTTCAATATTAACAGCAAGTGAAACGTGAAAGCCAGAAGAAACATTTTTAGATCTCAGTTTTAGCACTCCATGTTTATGCTCTCTAGGCCCAACCCTGATTCTTCCTCCATCAGACCAACTAATTCCAATATCACATCCAGCAGAAACTTTTGACAACAAGGGATGACCAGTTAAATAACAAGAACCACCTGAGTAAATTATATTTATTGTTGCACCACCACCAATTTTTAGTGGTCCATATACTGACTCACAAGGACCGTCAGATGATGCATCAGATTTTATTTTGTTCACTGTCTCATCATCAATGCTCCCTGACTGATTAATTCCTACTGAAGCTTGATAATTTCTTAGTGCATTTGCAGTTCTATCTCCAAAAGCACCATCTATAACACCTGGGTCAAAACCTCTTGATGCAAGAAAAGCTTGTACACCGGCTGTTTGGGGTAAGTTTGCTTGACAGATACTAAGAACTGGTGGACTTGATGATGGAAGAGTGGTTAGGTTTATTGATTTAGCATTTCTTGCTAACCCCACCCACAATGCATCATCAGAAGATGCAATATCAGGAGATGAAAGGCTAACATCAGATAAGTTTTTTACATTAGTTCCTTGAAAATAATACTGGACTACTTCTGTAGAATTACAAGAATTTGTGTTCGAGCAAAAGCTAGCACCCAATTCTGTTAATCCCTTAGATCCGTACTGGCTCAAACCTACCCCGTGGCCCCAACCACTTCCAGTAAAGGTAAATGATACGGAGCTATAACCCCTCATAGCCTGTTTTGTTGCTGGTCCAACTACTCCGTCAGCTGTTAAGCCTACAGTTTTTTGAAAACTTAATATTGCATTGGTTGTTCTACTTCCCTCTAAACCATCAATAGGTCCTGGATTAAAACCATTACAGTTTAAAAAAGTTTGAATATCTTTTAAATTGTCTAATGGAGCTACCGCATTATTAACACAATACATACTAGAGTTAGGCTTTAAATTAATAGCTTTTGCTGGTTCTTTTAACAGATTTAGTAGGGCAAAAGAAAGTATAAAGCTAAATAAAAATAGAAATTTTGATCGGAGCCCTAGTTTCATTACCTTATTGTAGATTGATTAAGATATATTTCATAATACCTGGTTTTTTTTCCATATTTTAAATAAATGATTTGAGACTATAAATCCAATATATGCAATAAATGAAAGATAAGTAACTGGAAACAAAAGTCCCTTATAGTTTGGAAATATATTTGGAGGTATAAAAAAGATTGTAACTAATAAATAGATACCAATAAATTTGTTTTTTCTAAAGCTGTCAAAAGTAATTAAGAATAGAAAATAATACATAATAAATGAATACACAAAATCAGAAGATACAAAGTGACTTATTGATGTGGCTGATTCATTAGTCAAAAATAACATAAAAACAGAAGTTGCTATCAATGCTCTTTTGTAATTATTTTTTATTAAATTTTTTAACATATATATTATTGTAAGATACATATGCAATTGAGTGAATTTACCTACATTTTTCTTACACTTTGTATACCTTTTTTGCACTATATTGTCCGTTCAACAAGTCCGAAAAAAGGATTTAGTATATTGTTTGCTGCAGTAATTGGCTTTAATGTATTTTTAAAAGCAGACAACTTTTCTTTTCTTGGCATATTTTTTATGATTATTTATTTATATAGATATGACAAAAAAGAAAGTTTTTACTATTTATCATTGTCCTTTATATCATTCACTGTAGGGCTATTCAACGAAATTAGTATTAATACTTTAAAAAGTTTTGTTCCGGTTTTGCTTGTTTCGTCAGTTTTTTCCCTAATGATGATTGGTCACTGGTTTCTTGTTGATCCAACTATTAGTCGAGATGGAATGAAAAATATTGCAAAATTCTCAATGTATCTTTCAGCTACCCTTTCTTTTTTAGTTTTTGCAAATTTTTATGAAAGTAATTCTGATTTTTTTAATCTAATTGGAAATGAACTTCTGAATAATGTAATTATTTTTCTATATATTTCAGCAGGTATTCTTTCATTTGGGTCATTTAAAGCTTTACAAGAAAAATCATATACTGGAGTTATGGCAAGTACTGGTTTAAGTTATTTATCATTAATTGTATCATTAGGAGCTTCAGGAACTTTAATACTTTCCATATGACACTATTCTTCAAGTATGAAAATTTATACTAAAAAAGGCGATAAGGGAGAAACACGCCTACTGTATGGTGATGCTGTGTCAAAAGACAGCATTGCGCCAGAAGCTTATGGTTCGGTTGATGAATTAGTAGCTGCTTTAGGTTTAATAAGATATGAAAAGAATTTACCACCAGAAATAAAAGATTTAATTTTAAGTATACAGCGAGAACTTTTCGTGGCTGGAGCAGAATTAGCCACCTCAAAAGAAAAAAGATCTAAGTTAGTTCCAAATGAGACTTATGTAACTAAGAGCATGATTGAAAAACTGGAAAAAAATATTGATATCTTGACTGAAAAAAATGGAATTCCAGATTATTTTGTAGTTCCTGGGGAAAATAGTATTGCTGCCAAATTTGATTGGTGTCGAGTAGTTTCTAGACGTGCAGAAAGAAAATCTGTCACTTGGAAAAAAATAAACAAAATAGACGACACACAGGTAATCGTATACTTAAATAGATTGTCTGATTTATTATGGATGTTAGCTCGAGATTTTGAAAAGGAATGGACTGCAAGTAAATGAAAGTAGAAGTAATATTAATTGACAATATTGATGGAGATAATTTAACTTCATTAAAAAATTATGAAGAAAACAAAAACTTATTTGAGATAAATAAATTCGAAGCTAAAAAAAATCAAATGTTGTTTTTAGCTAATCTAGACGGTTCAAATGATGTATCAACATTGGTTGTTGGCACAAAGGGATGTGATACAGAATATGAGTTTGTCAATCTAGGTTCACTTATCGGTAAAAAGATAGGTCAAGATTGTGATATCAAACTTATTTCAAAATCTAAGAATTTAGACATCTTTTCTATTGAATTTGGAATTTGCATTTCTTCATATAATTTTGATAATTTTAAATCTGAAAAAAATCCTGAGCTAAGTTTTAATATTTTAGATAGCAATCATATCGAAGATATTAAAAATAAAATAAATTCAATCTTTTGGGTAAGAGATATGGTAAATTTTCCAGCTATTACTAAATCACCAGATTTTTTTGAGCAAAAAGTAGAGGAATTAATACAAAATCTTAATATTAGGTTCAAATCATATGATGAGGAATGGTTAAAAGAACATAATATGGGAGGGATAGTTGGTGTTGCTCAGGGCTCTGAAAGACCTCCAAAATTTCTAGTTGGTGAATATAATCCAAATGCAGAAAAACAGATTGCATTGATAGGCAAAGGAGTTTTATTTGATTCTGGTGGACTTTCGTTGAAATCTCCTTCAGGAATGGAGACAATGAAAACAGACATGGCAGGTGCCGCAACTGCGTGGGGAATAATTGCGCTGGTTGCAAAACAAGACTTGGATATCGGTATAAAAGTTTATACTCCAATAGTTGAAAATATGCCCAGTGGTTCTGCAATAAGACCTGGGGATATTTTAAACATGAGAAATGGAAAAACAATTGAAGTTATGAATACAGACGCTGAAGGTCGCCTAATAATGGCTGATGCTCTTGCTTATGCTAGTGAAAATAAACCTGATATAATTTGCGATGTTGCAACATTAACTGGTGCTGCGTATGTTGCACTTGGTGTAGAAATTGGAGCAGTATTTTCAAATAATGTATCCATTCTGAATAGATTTTTAAATTCAAATGCTGATAGTTATGAAAATTATCATTCTTTGCCACTTGAGCAAAGTTACAAATCACTGATCAAATCAAGTATTGCTGATATGAAAAATTCAGGTGGTAGATTTGGAGGCGCTATAACTGCAGCTCTACTTTTGGAGGAGTTTGTTGACAATATTGATTGGATTCATTTGGATATAGCTGGACCTGCAAGGTCAAGAAAAAACAATTCTATTTACCCAGAGGGAGGAACAGGATTTGGAGTAATTGGTTTTTACAATTTTATTTGTAATGAAATCAATAACTAGGAATCGCTGTTTGAACTATCAATTATAAATATTAAAGTATCTCCAGTAGACATTGTTGCACCTTGTGAAACATTTGTTCCTATCACTTTACCTTCGCAACCCTGAACATCTGATTGTTCATAATTTTTTTTCAAAAATAAAATCACATTATTCTCTCTCATGAATGTTTTGATGAGATCTTCAGCTTCATTAATGTTGTATTGGCAAGGTGGAAGATTTGGAATAGCTGCTGAAAACTTTTGTCCAGAGACTTCTAGTTCAATAACTGTTCCTTCAGGTACTTCTTCGTTTACTTCAATGCTCTGTGTTAAAACCAATCCAGGCGCTTCTTCAGAATCAACCAGTTTTATATTAGGTAATAAATAATTTGAAAATGCTATTTCCTCTGCAACAAGTACATTGAGGCCAGCTAACTCTGGAATAATGACTGTTGGAATTTCGTAGTACTTTTCTAAATCACTTGGGTCATTTGGCCAGTCTATTACCGGAAGATCTTCAACAACATTTGTCATGAATTCCTTCCACATAGGAGCTGGTACACGCCCACCAGATACATTCTTAATTACCTCACCATTAATTTTTACATCAGTAAGTGGAAGCTGTTCTTCTGCAAAGCCAATCCAAACAGAAGACGTGTATTGTGGTATAAAACCAATAAACCATGCTTCTCTAAAACCTTGATGAGTTCCAGTTTTGCCAGCAATAGGTCTGTCGTCTAAAACGGCTCTTGTGCCAGTACCATATTGTGCTGCAACTTCTAATGTTTTTCTTACTGCCGCTGCAGCACCTGGATCAGGTATAGAAACTCTTTGTGAGACAATATTTTGATATAAAATACCACCGTTTGAATCTTCTATTCTTTCAATAAGATAGGTAGGTGCTAATACACCATTAGTTGCAAATGATGAATAAGCAGATGCAATTTCAATTGGTGTCACTGCACCAGCACCTAAAGTAAGCGAAATAACTGGATCGATTTTAGAATCTATTCCAATTCGGTTGGCTGTGGATGCAAGCTTTTCCCCACCGAGTTCAGAGGCCATTTGAGCAAAAACAGTATTTATAGATCTTCTAGTAGCCTCCTCGAGAGAAATCATTCCGGAGGTGTCTAATAACTTAACTGATCTATTGTATTCACTTTTATCATTACAAGGTTTAAAAATGTATTGTGTTTCACCCTCAATATTAATTTGAGTTGTATTTGCTTGTAGTTCAATTAGTTTTGGATCTGTAATTACCACTGTCCCTTCGGGAAAATTTACTCCAGTGGTGTCTAATTGATAAATTATTGCATTCCCATCTTCATCAACTTGGTTTAAAGCTTTAGCAATTTCTAATAGCTTTTCTGAATTATCCTCTATTTCATCTAAATTAGAAATTAATGGAAACTGCTTAAAAAAATCAATATTTTTAATATCTTCAATGTGATAACCAACACATTGAAGCTCAATAGCTCGGTCTTGAGCAGCTATTTTGTTTAAATATCTGTCAGCAGTGATTGAAGTACCATAGTTTCTTACTACCCATTTTGTTCCAATTCCATCAGGTGCACATGGGTATCCACAGTCAATTTCTACAGGACTTCTTGAATCTCTATAACTATAAAGTTTTGAGCCTGACTCAAGAGCTGCCAATAATGTAATTGGTTTAAATGCAGAACCAGGGTTTCTTTTTCCTTGAGTAGCTAGATTATATTGTTCTTCTTCAAATGGTATTCCAGAAGCCATGACCTCTATCGCTCCAGTAAAGTTATTAATCAAAGTAATTACCCCAGTAGGCTTTGGTTCATCATTTTCATCATCGATACTATCAGACGGAACCCATTTGTTTAAAATTTGATTGGCATGTTGTTGATATTCAAGGTTTAAAGTAATGTAAACATTTAATCCACCACCACCAGTACAAGAAGTATCATCTGAGGGGCATCCAAAAATTTTCTTTTTTCTTTCCTCTTTAGTATTTCCTAATACAGCAAATTGAGGGTCATTAAGTAACTGCCTTTTGACTTCAGCAACTACATGTTCTGCTTGGGAGTCTATCTGAATTGAATCAACAATATTCAGTGGTGCTAACTTAGCAGATCTTGCTTGAATATCTACAATAAATCCCTCTTTCAACATGATATTTAGTACATCATTTCTTCTTTCAATTACTCTCTCAGGATATTTTCTTGGGTTGTAGTAAGCAGGACTTCTAATTATGACTACTAACGTCGCAGCTTGATCTAAAGTAATTTCACGAATATCTTTACCAAAATATTCATAAGCAGCAGATTGAATACCATATGCTCCAGATCCCCAATAAATTGAATTTATATAATATTCTAAAATTTGATCTTTTGAATACCTTCTCTCCAACTCAGCTGCAACAACTGCTTCTGCAACTTTCCTTCTCACTGAAATTTCATCACCAACGAATGATTGTTTAGCAACTTGAGAAGTAATTGTTGAACCACCACGAGTAACACCTCTTAGGTTATCAAGGGCGGCACTTAAAATAGCAACAAAATCGACGCCTTCATGAAGATAAAAATTGCTGTCTTCTGCTGCTAGTAAAGTATTAATAACAAAAGATGGTACATCGGATAAAGGTATGGGGTCCCTATTCAATCCATCATGTAGCTCATCTAATATTTGGTTATCAGAAGTTATAATGGTTGATGGCTCGGATAAAGATACAAAGTTAAGAACCATTCCTTCAGCTCTTGGCAAAAACTTTTCTTCAAGAGATGTAACAACCTCCATGCTTGATTTAATTGGTAAGAATACAAAAAATCCTATCCAACCAGCTAATAAAATACTTGAAATAAGAATTATAAAACCAGCAACGTATCTTGATCCATATCTAGTTTTAGATTCTAAATTATGTATTTGCGCCATATCAAAATGATAACCTTAATAAATACAAACTATTACTTGTACAGCTAAATTTCTGGCCTTATATATGTTAATACAGTACAATTGTACCGATGGATTATTCACCTGGTTTAAGAGGAGTTATTGCAGGAGAAACGGCAATCTCTACAGTTGGTAAAGAAGGTACTTCACTTAGATATAGAGGGCATGACGCAACTGTGCTTACCTCAAACAATACTTATGAAGAAGTTGCATCACTAATTCTTACTGATATTTTAGAAGGTAAAAATTTTAAGAAAAGTTTTTCAAAATATTATTCAGAAACAGCTAAAGATAATAAATTAAATGAATTACTTATAGAAATTAAAGAAAAGCTTCATCCTATGGATGTAGTCAGAACAATTGTCTCATACAAAGGTGAATTAACAACACTTAGAAAAAAAAGTTTAGACAATGATGACAAAACTGAATTGTCAGCAAGAATCACTGCAATTGTTTGTTATATTATTGCCTCCTACCATCAAGAAGCCTGTGATGAACTAGATAAGGATTACTTAGTATCCAGTTCTCTTTTACCTAATGGGGCATCAAAAGAAAAATTAGAAGCTTTAGATGACATGTTAATTTTATATGCCGAACATGGGTTTAATGCTTCAACCTTTGCGACTAGAGTTACGGCATCAACAAGAGCTGATCTTACTGGTGCTATAGTCTCAGGTATAGCAACACTTAAAGGAGAACTTCATGGTGGAGCTAATGAAAGAGCAGTAGAGCTTATTAATTCATTTGAAAATGTTGCAGATGCAGAAAAAGGAATTATGGAGCTCTTAGAACAAAAGACGAAAATTATGGGGTTTGGTCATGGTGTATATAAAATACAGGATCCAAGAAGTCCAATAGTAAAAAATTGGGTATCAAAATTAGTCAATAGTGATGAATCTAAAAATAGATTTGAAATTGCACAAAAAATTGATCAAATTATGGATGAAGAAAAAAATCTTTTTCCAAATGTAGATTTTTATGGAGGTCTTCTTTTAGCTGAGCTTGGTTTCGAAGTTGATTTATTTACACCAATATTTGTTGCTGGACGTTCAGTTGGCTGGGCATCACATTATTTTGAACAAAGGGAACAAGATATCTTAATTAGACCTGCCGCCAAATATACCGGACCTTCTGAAAGATAATTTTTGAATTCTAACAATTTAGATGTATTAATCACTGATTACATTTCTAGTAATTTAGGTGAAGATGGTAATCATTTCTATTCTTCAAAATTAGCAATATTAGATACTATTGGATGCATAATCGAGGCAAGTAATCATGAAGACGTTCTTCAATTTGCATCTAAAAATAATTTAAGTTTGAGATTTAAAAATCCATTTAAAAATTTAACTCTTGACGAAAGCTATGAAAATATTTCTTGGTACCTGACAGTTCTAATTCGATGGTTTGATTATAACGACACTTTTTTGGCTAAGGAGTGGGCACATCCATCAGATAATTTTGGATCAATTTATAGTTATTTTTTTAAAAACAATAAATATAAGTTTAATGATTTTACAAATGCTCTAACTAAAGCATACGAAATACAAGGTTCTTTATGTTTAGGGACTTCACTAAATAAACTTGGTTATGATCACGTTTTTTATGTAAAACTTGCTTCTGGTTCTGTCTTCTCATATTTAGTCAATAATGGTGATACAAATGCTTTAAGAAGAACAGTCAATAATATACTTTTAGATGGACCAAGCTTAAGGGCTTATAGGCATTTTCCAAATGTTGGAAAAAGAAAAAGCTGGGCAGCTGCTGATGCTTCCAGAAGAGGCATTGAGCTTGCAATTATAAGTAGTTATAAAGATGAAATCTATGAATCTGTTCAAAATGAAGATAAGTGGGGATTTGAGTCTAGTTTTTTAGATAATTCAAAAATAGAATTTGGAAAAGATCTTAACAATTGGGTTATTCAAAATATACTTTTTAAAGTTCTTTTTCCTGCTGAGTTCCATGGTCAATCAGCTGTAGAAGCTGCAATAAAATTAAGTGAAGAATTTAATAAAAATATGAACAAGTTTGAAAAAGTAAATATTTACACACATGAACCTGCTGTAAGAATAATCTCAAATAAAGAGGTTTTAAAAAATGCTTCTGATAGAGATCATAGTATGGAGTATATGGTTGCTGCTGCGCTTCTTTATGGAGATTTGAAGTATGAAATGTATGAAGAGAGTTTTGAGGGATTTGAAAATATTAATAGTTTAAGAAAAAAGATTTTTGTAACTGAAGAATCTCAATTTACCAAAGACTATTATGAATTTTCAAAAAGACATATATCTAACTCGATAGAAATTGTTTACAAAGATAACTCAATTTCAAAAAAAATTACTATAAAAAATCCTATAGGCCACCCTTCAAGAAGAGAAGAGGCAATTCCATTGTTAAAAGAAAAATTTGTAAGAAATGTGAAGTCTTTATTTGATGAAGAAAAAGCATCAGAAGTATGGGATAAGATTATAAATCTAAAAAAAGATGACGATTTAAATAAATTTTTTAATATTCTTAATGAAGATGAATGAAATTTATTTGCTAGTTGGGGGAGAGGCAACAAGACTTCAACCACTTTCTTCTGGAATACCAAAAGCTCTATTGACTGTTAGAGGAGAAAGAATAATTGATAAAATCATTAAACAATTTTCAAATTTAAAAATTTTTAATTTTAATTTAATTTGCTCAGCCAAGCATGAAAAATTTTGGTTAGATTACAAAGCTAATCACAATAAAGAAGTAAATCTTCTTTTCGAGAATTCTAAACTTGATACAGCAGGATATATTGTAGAAAATTTAGATTCTATGCCTAATACATTTTACTGTATGAATGGTGATTTGATGTTAAATGTTAATTTACTCGATTTTATTAATGCCTCTAGTCAATGTTCTAATTCCCTAATTGGATCTTATGAGGTCGAAGATCCAACAAGATATGGAGTATTAGAAATAAATCAAGATGACAAAGTAGTTCAATTTATAGAGAAGCCAAAAGACAAAAGTTATGGAAATAAAATAAGTTTAGGTTTGTATCACCTACACAAGAAAGATTTATTAGCAATACATAACAACCTTGGAATACCCTGCTCTTTTGAAAGACAGGTTTTTCCTATGTTATCTAAAGCTGACTTACTAAGTACATTTACAGTTAACGGAGACATGTTAGATGTTGGAACACTTGAATCATACATTTCTGCACATATTATTGAGGGAGAAGAGAATTGGATATCTCCAAATAATGTAAAAATTAGTGATAGTGCCATAGTAAAAAACAGTGTTATTTTGGATAATTGTATTATTGAAGATAACGTAACTATTTCAGATTCAATAATTAGTAGTAATTCAATTATTAATAGTGGCTCTATTATTAATAAAGAAATCATAAGGGTAAATTGAAAAATGAAAATATTAGTAACTGGCGGAGCTGGCTTTATAGGATCTCACCTTGTCGAAGAGCTTGTAAGTAATGAAAATGAGATTTTAATTTTTGATAATTGTTTAACTGGTAAAAAAGAAAATTTAGAAATTACAGGTAATTTTAAATTTATAGTTGATGATTTCGGTTCTGAAAATTCTTTAGAAGAAATAGAAATATTTGATCCAGATGTTTGTTTTCATTTAGCTGCGCAATCTTCAGTTGTGGTATCAGTCGAAAATCCAGCACTTGATTTTGAGCACAATATTTTACAACCAATAAAACTAATTCAGATACTTTTAAGATCTAGCTGTAAAAAATTAGTTTTTACTTCATCTGGAGGAACAATTTTTGGTGAACCTTCTGTAATTCCTACTGCTGAAGAAGATTATGCAGATGAGCCTGAGTCCCCTTACGGAGTTGCAAAAAAAAGATTAAATGAACTGATAAAGATAATGACAAAAAATTCAAATTTAAAATATTCAATTTTAAACTTATCCAATGTCTATGGACCAAGACAGGACCCGCATGGAGAAGCAGGTGTAGTGTCAATATTTTCAAATAAATATTTAAATAATGAAGAACCAGTAATCTTCGGAAATGGTGAGCAGACCAGAGATTACATATATGTAAAGGACGTTGTTAGTGCATTGATAAAAGCGTCTAAGATAGATGAAAACCATTTTTTAAACATAGGCACTGGTGTTGAAACATCAGTAAATGATCTTGTAAATTCCATGAAAAGTCAGTTTAATTCTGAAATTAATCCTATATATAAACCTGCAAGGGAAGGTGAATTAAATAGGAGTGTACTGAATAATACAAAAGCAAAAAAAGAATTAGATTGGAAGCCAGAATATAATTTAGATGATGGTATGAAACAAGTTTTTAATTGGTTAAAAACTTAAAGAAAAAAGTCATCATTATCGTCTCTTATCAGTTCAGATGCATTTAGTTTCGAACTTTTATAATCAACACCTCTGATTATTGCTATTGGTACATCAATGGTTTTCTTCATTACTAGCTCAGCAGCGCTTGCCAACTCATCAATTACTGCTATTTCTGTAGCATTAAGTTCATTATCAAAACTATCTAATTTGCCGATATAACTATCTATAGGACTTATCCCGGATGAACCAATCGCAAAATTAACTTGACCCTTTCTCCACGCTCGACCAAATGTATCAGATATTATTACAGCAATGGATAAATTGGCTAATGATTCAAACCTTTTTCGAAATTTATCTGCTGATTTATTAGGGTCTTCAGGGAGCAGTAAAGCTGAATTTTTCTTTACATTTGATTTATCAATTCCAGCATTTGCACAAATAAATCCATGGTGTGTCTTTGATATAACTAAATCTCCTCTTTTTCTTATAATTTTTTTTGATTCACTCTGCAACAACTCTTCAAAATCATAATTTAAGAGATCTCTTTCCATTCCTTCACTTTTTGACACAATTTTTTGAGTAACAATAAAAATGTCATTTTTCTCAATACCAATCTCACTCTTATTTAAAACATCGAATGTGATTTCAGCCAAATTATCATCAACTTTAATTTCCGGAATACCTTCAATAGGTATTATTCTTATTTCATTCATTTTGCAATATCCTGTTAGCTAGATTTTTTGAGTCATTTTCATTTTTAAAAACAATTTGGTCTTCGAAGACATTTGAAGAGTTGTCAGAATCTCCATGATGAACATAAAATTTATTAACTCGATTTTTATAATATTTTTTTAATCCCTGAATATCAGGCTTGTACCCCATATCAATAAAATTTTGAACGGAGGGGCCTTTAAGAGCCTTTTTACCCACAAACGGACTTATAGCAATAACATTATTATGATTTTGCATTGACTTATTAATCCTACTTATGGAAAGTATAGGACCTATAGACAGGATTGGATTTGAGGGACCAACAATTAAAACATCACTTTGATTAATTAAGTTTGTGACTTGATTTGAGGCCTTTGCTTTTCTTGATCCTTCATAGACAACTCTACTTAATCTTGGTTTTGCTTTTTTTTCAACAAAATAATTTTGAAAATTTAGCTTATCACCGTTTTTTGTAATGAGTTTTGTACTTACTTTATCGTCAGACATCGGAAGAATTTTACATTTAATATTAAATTTGTTTTTTATAATCTCTGTAATTTCAGTGAGTTGTAAACCATCGTTTAACATTTGATTTCTAAATAAATTAAGAGCTAGATCTTTGTCACCTATCATAAAATTCAAGTCATAAAACTTTTTTAATTCATTATTTACCATGAATTTATCATTCAGGATACCCCAACCAAATTTCCCTTCTATGTTTGCTAAACCATAAATTACAGAATCAATGTCAGGCGAAAGAGCTACTCCGTGTATGTATTCGTCATCACCAGTATTGACAATAATTGATAAATCAATATTTTTTAACTTGCTCAACCCCTTTGCAAATTTAGCGCCCCCGACACCTCCACTTAAATAAACAACTTTTTTCATTTATAAGAACCTTAAATATATGACCTTTCAACTAACATTTTAGTAATGATAGACAAAGATATTCTAGATGGATTATCAGAACTTGATGAAGCAGATTTAAAGAGAATTAAATTATTGGTGGATAATAAGTTAAATATTAAATCTGATGTAAAAGTTTCTTATAGGACTAAATCAATAAAGTGTGGAAAAGAGTCATGTAATTCATGTCCTCACGGTCCATATTGGTATGCAGAATGGACCGAAGAAGGAAAAAGAAAAACCAAATATTTAGGTAAAAATTTAACTGATGCTTAGAAATAATCTTTTTGTAAAAGTTGCCCTTGGTTCTTTGCTGATAATATTTTTGCGAGTAGAACTTGTTTTTTTAGATTTGCTCCCAACCGGTGGGGATATGGGAGCACATATCGTACCGACTAAGTTTTTTGTTAACGAGCTATTTAACAATTTTAAATTAAGTGGATGGTCACAGGACTGGTTTGCTGGCTATCCGGTTTATTATTTTTATTTTCCACTTCCTCCTATCATTACTAGTCTCTTAAATTTTTTGTTTCCATTTTCAATTTCTTTTAAAACCATGGTGCTAATTTCACAAGTTTTATTAGTTATTTCTATTGAATTGCTTATGCGTAAAAATTCAAAAGAGTTTTCTTTTTATGGATTTGGAGTTGGCTTGCTTTATTTGCTTACTGAGTCATTCACAATTTTTGGTGGAAATCTAGCTTCTTCACTAGCAGGACAGTATTCTTTTACCTATTCGATTGCTTTTGGAAATTTATCAATATTTTATTTGTTAAAGTCAAAATATAAATATTCAATAGAAATTGCTTCTTTGCTACTTGGATTATCTGTACTCTCTCATTTAATCCCTTTTATGATTTACTTGCCAATATTTGCTTTTTACTTCCTAAAAAGTGATATAAAAATCTTTAAAAAGATTTCAGCATTTCTATTTTTCTTGTTTGTTGCTGTAAGGTTTTCCTTTTCGTTATTTCTGAATCTAGAGTTCACTACAAACATGACTTACACTCCTTACACCCAGCTTTCAGATCTTGTAAAATCTGACGTACTCCCTTTTGTTATAGGTGCAGCAATTTATATTATTTCAAGTAAAAGCAAGACTTCTTTAAAAGCAATTTCTGGGTTTGAAATATATTTACTTTCTATCTCGATATATTTGTTTTTTTATGGACCAGAAAGTGCACTTTGGAATGGAAGAATTGTTCCATTTTTTAACCTGGGTATCATAATTCTATTTTTTAATTTATTACATTTTGATATCAAAAATCTAACAAAAAAAATACAGGGTAAGTATCCTTTGCTTTTTTTTATTTTGCTAATCAACTCCTACTTTATGTATTTGTATTATTCCAAATGGGGTAACACATATTCAATAACAACTATTAGCGTAATCTTGATTGTTTTGTTTATATTTTTAATTTCAATAAACTCTAAGAATTTTTTAATTTACACAACTATTGTTTCTTTAACTTTTGGAACTTTAAGCTACTTACCGCACTGGTTAAATTGGAATTTTAGTGGTTATGAAAGCAAAAATAACTGGGCAGATATAACAACTCTTTATGAGGGTTTAAATACGCTTGAGCCAGGTAGAATCATGTGGGAACCAAATTCTGATTTAAATAAATATGGCACCCCTATGGTTTTGATGACTATCCCTATGTTTACAGATCACCAAAGCGTGGAGGGTTTATATTTTGATTCAAGCATAACAACGCCATTCCATTTTTTAACAGTCTCAGGGGTAGCTGAAAGACCTTCTAATCCAGTCGGCGGCTTAACGTACATTAATGGTGAATTCGATAAAGGTTTTAGATTAATGAAAGATCTGGGTGTAGATTATTTTATTGCATATACATCGTCAATTAAAGATAAAGCAAACAAAGATAAAAATTTTAATTTTTTATTTTCAAATGAAGTATTCAATGTTTATTCAATTAACTCAGAGAAAGTACAGTTAATTGAAGATAATTTATATGTATTTGAGAGTCCAGATTTTAATGAGCGTCTAAGGAATGCAGTTTTAAGAGAAGGTAGTGAACAAAGCTTTTTTGAAGCTGCGTATAAGACTTTTAAAGATGAGCTGAATTATAAAATAATTGAAAATTATGATATAAGCTTTGTTGAACAAAATGACAAAAATACTGAGCTTTTAATAAGTGATTTAAATATTCAAAACGAATTGATTACTTTTAAAACAAATAAACCAAATCAACTACATTTAATTAAGGTTTCGTATTTTCCAAATTGGAAAATAAAAAATGGTTATGGGCCTTTTAGAATCTCACCATCATTCATGGCAGTTGTTCCAAAAGATGAACTTGTGGAAATTAAATTTGAGTCGAGTAATGTTGAAAAAGCGCTAAATTATTTATCAATCTTTGCCCTTTTTAGTGCTTTATTCATCACTTATACTTATAAAAAAAGATTTGAGAATGTTAAATAAATTAAAATCGCTAAAAATTATCCAAAGCAACACATCATTCGTACAGCTAATTAGAACTTATATTGTGGGTGCTATGAATTTGTTGATTGGTTTGTCTTTGACATATTTATTTCAATTTTTTGTTCTAACATTTATTGCATTTCCTTTAAGAACTTATGTTACAAATGTGCTTGCGTTTTTAATTGGTGTGGTGATTTCATATTATTTATCCAGAAGAATAATTTTTAAATTTAGTTTTTTTGGAGGAAAATTAAAAGAGTTTTTGAATTTTTCTTACACTAACTTAATTAGTTTATTTGTTCCAAATTTAATATGGTATGCAATCAATTTTATCAATGATGCTTTACAGAAAGATGAACTATGGTTTCTATTAATTACAGTTCTTATTAATGGAGCAATATTGCCCATCAAATACATAATTTATAAATTTTTTGTTTTTAGAGATTCTTTATAAAAAATAATTTTTAATTTAATTAAGCTTTTTATTGTTCTGGGTATTCTTTTATAAATTAATGAAACGCTTGGTCTAATCTCATTTACTTTTGCAGGTACCTCTTTTATTTTGCCACCGTTTTTTTCTATTCGTATCAATAATTCAGTATCAAAAATGTCTTGAGTCGAAATAACTTGTGGAAGAATTTTTTCAATTTCAGTTTTTTTAATTGCCTTCATTCCGTGAGTGTCACTTAGTTTTGTTCTAAATAGTGTTTTTAAAAGAATTACAAAAAAATTAGTAGCCAGCCTTCTAATAAATCTTCGCCCATCTTCAGAAGATTCAAGTCTTTTGGAAGCTGTTATCGAAGAATATTCGTTATCAAGCATTAAAGCTTCACGTAAAAAAGACTCTGAATAATAATCAATATCAAATGAAATAACTAAATCATATTTTGCTAATTCAAATCCAGCTTTTAATGCATTTCCGTAGTTTGGCTCTGGATTGGATATAATTTTTATCATTGAATATTTCTTGATTAACTTATCAGCAATTTTTTTTGTATTATCAGTAGACCCATTTTCTGAAAAAATAATTTCAAAGTCTATCCCCATACTTTTACATAGTGAATAAATTGCATTGGTAGATTCTTCAAGTATTTCCTCTTCGTTGTAAATAGGTATAACAATTGAAAAGTTCTTATAGTTAAACTTTGATTCCATCAAGAGTACAATAATTGAGTAATGAGTAATAATCTAGATGTTATTTTTAAATCCTATGATATTAGAGGTGTTTTTGGTGATACATTAACTTTGCAAGATGCATATAAAATTGGATATTCTTTTGCAGAATTTGTTGATTTAGATTCAATTTTAATAGGTCATGATGGTCGTTTATCAAATATAGAAATGTTAAATGCCGTTGCGTCGGGTATATCTAACAGTGGTAAATCAGTATTGTATGTTGGTCTTGTCCCTACTGATGTTGTATATTCTTTGTCGGGATTACTTAAATTTCCTGGAGTAATCATTACTGCTTCACACAATCCTAAAGAATATAACGGATTGAAACTTTGCAATTCAGGAGCAGTACCGATTGGGGAGTATTCAGGTCTTCTAGAAATAAAAAACAATATTAAAAATATAGACAATGGTGTAATAAGCAATTTACATTTAGAAACAAACAATGAATTGGATCTTTACTTTAAACATATTCAGAAACTAGTAAAACCAGAAAAAGTAAATAGCCAAATAAAATTTGGAGTTGATGGAGGAAATGGAGCAATAGGTTCCATATTTGAGGATTTATCAACAATTTATAGCTTTGATTGCGAAAAGCTTTATATGGAAGTTGATGGAAATTTCCCAAATCATCCAGCCGATCCATCAAATAAAGACAATTTGATAGAGATCATTAAACTCGTTCAAGAAAAAAAATTAGATTTTGGGGTAGCTTTTGATGGCGATGCCGACAGAGCAGTCTTTATTGATGATACTGGAAAAGTAGTATCCGGAAGCATGATGACAACATTAATCGCAGATTATTTATCTGAAAAAAAAGATAATTTAAAAGTTGTGTACAATGTAAATGTTTCACCACATGCTTTATCAATACTTGATTCAAAAAATATTTCTTTATTTAGGTGTAAGGTAGGTCATTCAAATATAAAAGCAATGATGAAAGAACTTGAAGCAGATTTTGGTGGTGAACATAGCGCTCATTTTTACTACAAAGATAATTTTTTTGCTGACTCTGCAATACTTACTCTCTTAATGTTTATGAGCATTGTTTCTGAACGAGGAGAGAAAGTTAGCAGTATGATTGATAAGTATAATTTTCCTCCAACATCTGGAGAAATCAATTTTGTAGTTGAAGATGTAGAAAGTTCTCTGGAGAAAATCAAAGCTGTTTTTACTGGAGAATTTGACGAGCTTGATGGTCTCTCTTATTTTGATGAAAATTTTTGGTTTAATGTTAGGGGCTCAAATACTGAACCTAAATTAAGAGTAAATATAGAAGCTCCATCTCAACAAATACTTGATGAAGTTTTAGAGAAAATTTCAACTAATATATAGAGAGTAATGATTGAACACGTACTTGATTTAGGTAATCAACTAAAAAAAGAACTGGAAACTTCAACGGATTTTGTAATTAATTCTTATGAAGATTTATTAATAGTTGGTATGGGTGGTTCCGGAGTAGCAGGAGATGTTTTAAAGCTTGTTTTAAATGAAACTACTCAAATAAATGTTGAGGTTAGAAAAACATATGGCATTCCAGAAGTTATCGCTAACAGAAGGCCGAAGTGTCTTTTTATTTCTTACTCAGGAAACACTGAAGAGACGGTTGAGGCTGTAAAAGATGCAATTAATAATAATTTAGATTGGTCAGTAATTTCAAGTGGAGGACAGTTACTAGATTTAGCAACAAAGCATAAACGACAATTCGTTAAAGTTCCAGCAGGACTCCAACCGAGAGCAGCGTTTGGATTGATGACAAAAGCTGTAATGCATTATGTTTCTTCTGATATAGATGGAAAATATTTAAAGATGTGTACTCAAGCTGGCGAGTATTTAAATAATGCTTTAGAAAACGATTCCAAAAACAATTTATTATCACAAGCTTTAAAGATTTCTAAAGAGATAAGCTCTAAGACATCTGTAATTTATGGAGGTACTCCATTAACATATTTAGTTGCTCAAAGATGGAAGACACAGATTAACGAAAATGCAAAATCAAAAGCTTTCGTTGGCTATATGCCTGAGGTACATCATAATGAAATACTATCTTGGGAAGCAAACAAAGAAGATTCCAAAAATAATTATCAGTTATTATTTTTAAGATCTGCGGAAGAAAATTCTCAAATCAGTAAGAGGTTTGAATTAACAAAAGAAATAATTAGCGATAAAGTGAGCATTTCTGAAATAAAGAATATTTCATCTGAAAATATTATTAGTAATTTATTTCATTTAGCATTAATAGGTGATTTAGTAAGTGTTTATATGGCAGAAAACTTGGAAATTAACCCATATGACATTACTGCAATCGAAGATTTAAAAAAAATATTAAAAGGATAGACAAATATGACAACAATTAAAGATTCTAAATTATCTGTAATTGGTAAAGATGAGGTTGATTGGGCACAAAGACAAATGCAAGTTTTGGAAGATATAAAGTTTGATTTCAAAAAAAGAAAACCTTTGGATGGGTTAAACATTGGTGCATGTATGCACGTTACCAAAGAAACGGCAAATTTAATGTTGACCTTACAATCTGCTGGTGCAAACGTAGCTTTATGTGCTTCTAATCCTCTTTCTACTAAAGACTCTGTAGCGGCTTATCTTGCTGAAAGTGGTGTTGAAGTTCATGCTGTACACGGGGTTAGTAATGAGGATTTCTTTAAACATTTAAATTCTGTATTGGATACAAAACCAGATATAACAATGGATGATGGAGCGGATTTAGTTTCTTTACTGCATACGGACAGAGTTGATTTGCCAATAATGGGTTCTATGGAGGAAACCACAACTGGAGTGATAAGGCTCAAATCAATGGAAAAAAATAGTAAATTAAGGTTTCCTGTTGTTGCTGTGAACGATTCTGATACCAAGCATCTTTTTGATAACAGATTTGGGACTGGTCAAAGTGCTATGGATGGTGTTGTCAGGGCTACAGATTTACTTATCGCAGGTCTAAATGTTGTAGTTGTTGGATTTGGTGATTGCGGTAAAGGAGTTGCAGAGAGGGCTTATGGAATGGGGGCTAAAGTTACAGTTGTAGAGCCAAATTCAGTTAGGGCTTTAGAAGCTCTAATGCATGGTTATGAAGTAAAAACTAGTATTAATGCCGCAAAAATTGCTGATATTATTGTGTCTGTTACCGGCAACATGCATGCTTTGGATAAACAGCATTTTGATGTAATGAAAGATGGAGTTGCATTGGCAAATGCTGGTCATTTTGATGTAGAGATAAATCTTGGAGCTCTTAAAGAACATAGTTCAAGTGTTGACAGAGTGAGAGACCATGTTGAAAGCTATAAATATAATGATAAAGAAATTTTAGTACTTGCTGAAGGAAGACTAGTCAACCTTGCCGCTGCAACTGGACATCCTGCATCTGTTATGGACATGTCTTTTGCAAATCAAGCTCTTGCAGCAGAGTGGATAAAAGATAATTATAAAAATCTAGAACCAAAAGTATACACATTGCCAAAAGAAGTGGATTTAAAAATTGCTGCAACTAAATTGGGACTTATGGGTGGTGAGTTAGAGGTTCTTACAGAGGAACAAATTAAATATCTCGACTCATGGGAACACGGCACTAGCTAAATTTGAGTATATTTAAAAAAGTTTTATCTGTTGGAAGTGGAAAGCTTGCTTCAGAATTAAACGATGTTGTTCAAGCCATCAATGAAAAAGAAAATGAATTTGAATTATTATCTGACGAAGAAATCAAAATAAACTTTCAAGATTTATCAAAAAAACTTAATGAAGATCCTCAAAATATAGAAATTGAAGCTTTTGCTTATATTAGAGAAGCTGCAAAAAGAACACTTGGTCAAAGACATTATGATGTACAGATTTTTGGAGGCTTGGTTTTACTAAGAAATAAAATAGCAGAAATGAAAACAGGAGAAGGAAAAACTTTAGTTTCAACATTGCCTATTTCTTTGATGGCATTATTTAAAAAAGGAGTACATGTTGTAACAGTTAATGAGTACTTAGCAAAAAGAGATGCGGAATGGATGAGCCCAATTTATAATTTTCTGGGACTTGAAGTGGGATTAATCCACTCAAACCAAGATCCTGCAGAAAAAAATCAAGCTTACAAAAAAGATATTACTTATGGAACCAATAATGAATTTGGATTTGATTACTTAAGAGATAATATGGCTATTTCTGATGAACAACTTGTTCAAGGAGATTTATTTTATAGCGTGATTGATGAAGTTGACTCAATTTTGGTCGATGAAGCAAGAACCCCTTTAATTATCTCAGGTAAAGTTAGTGATTCTACAAAGTGGTATTCAGAATTTACAAAAATTGTAAAGGGAATGAAAAGAGATATTCATTATGAAATTGATGAAGCTAAAAAGCAGGTACATACAACTGAACTTGGGGTCGAATATGTTGAATCAAAACTAGGAATTCCTAATCTTTATGAAAATACTAAAACAAATTTTATTCATTATTTAACAGCAACTCTAAGAGCTAAGACAATTTTTGTTAAAGATGTTGATTACATTGTCGCAGATGGGCAAATAAAAATTGTTGATGAATTTACAGGAAGGGTACTTGAGGGAAGAAGATATTCGGATGGCCTTCATCAGGCATTAGAAGCTAAGGAAAATGTAAAAATACAAGATGAAAATCAAACTCTAGCATCTATAACTTATCAAAACTATTTCCGGATGTACGAAAACCTTGCTGGAATGACAGGTACTGCAAAAACCGAAGAGGAAGAATTTGTTCAAATATACAACTTAGAAGTAGTTGAAATACCAACAAACCTTCCAATACAAAGAGCTGATCAGCAAGATGCAGTTTACAAAACTAATAAAGCAAAATTAGATGCTGTTATTGAAGATATTAAAATTAGAAATCAAAATGGACAACCAATATTACTCGGTACAGTATCAGTTGAAGCATCAGAGGAAATTTCAAAAATATTAACCTCCAAAGGTATTGTCCATAATGTCCTGAACGCAAAAAATCATGAACAAGAAGCTAATATTATTGCTCAAGCAGGTAAGTTAGGTGCTGTAACAGTAGCAACAAACATGGCAGGTAGAGGAGTAGATATAAAGCTTGGTGGAAATGTGGAAGAGATGGCACTGCAGCTTCAAATAAATGAAAACGAGTTAGATAATTCAAACTATCTAAAATCAAAAATTTTAGAACTTGAAGAAAATGTAGAAAAAGAAAAGGAAAAAGTCCTTTCTCTTGGAGGTCTTTATGTTCTTGGAACCGAAAGGCATGAATCAAGAAGGATTGATAATCAGCTAAGAGGTAGGTCTGGCAGACAGGGAGATCCCGGTGAATCTAGATTTTATATCTCATTACAAGACGAGCTTATGCGCAGATTTCAAGGTGAAAGAATTGAATCCATTATGAATAAGCTTAATTTACCGGATGACGAAAGAATAGAACAATCAATGGTTACTAAAAGTATTGAAAGAGCACAAGCTCAGGTTGAGTCATTGAATTTTGAAATAAGAAAAAATGTATTAAAGTTTGATCAAGTTCTCAACCAGCAAAGAGATGTAATTTATAAGTGGCGAAGAGAGCTATTACGCTCTGAAAACATAAATAACCTGATAGAAGGCTGGTTATCAGATGTGTTGGAAATAGTATCGAACAATATTGATTCGTATAAAAAGAGTTATGAAAATCTTGATCATTTCAATGAGCTTGTTGAAAACGAGCTAGGAGAACTATTGAGTGACTCTGTAAGAAGTAAATTTTTAAAAAATATACAAATAAATGATGATTTGAATATTTATAAAGCTCTAGAAAGTCTTTTTGAATATAACGAGCAGCAAGATAGTGATAACTTTTGGAGCCTTGCAAGAGGTTCAGCACTTTCTTTTATCGATCAGTCATGGAAAGATCATTTATCTGAAATGGACTATCTTCGATCAGGCATAGGCTTAAGAGCAATGGGACAAAGAGATCCATTAGTTGAGTATCAAAATGAGGGATATGATCTTTTTGAAGAATTAATTAATAATGTAAAAATTTCAGTGATAAGGATTTTATTAAATTTTGATAAAACTTTGATAGTACAAAAAGAAAAAAATATTGATGATAATGTAAAACAAAAGTTTATTACAAAAGATAAAATAGGTAGAAACGACCCCTGTTATTGTGGTTCAGGAAAAAAATATAAAAAATGTGGATTGGTTAACAAATGTATAAAGAAATCCTAAAAAAAATATCTTTATTTAACGAACGACTTACCTCTGCCAAGGAGTATCTTTGACTTTGAAAATAAAGCAAAAAAGTTAAAAGATTTAAATATTGAAATAAATGATAAAGACTTTTGGAACAACCCTCAACGTGCTCAAAAAATTTCTATTGAGGCTTCATCGATAGAAAAATTAATTTCTTCTTTAGAAGATTTAGAAAAAAATATGTTGGACATTAAAGAATTAATAGAACTTACTGGTGAAGATAATTTTGATGAAAATGATTTTGCAGAAGAACTAACAAACTTTGAGGAAATGATAGAGGAAATCGAGAATGAAGCTTTATATTTCGGAGAGTATGATGATTTGAATGCTGTTATATCAATTAATGCCGGTGCGGGAGGGGTTGATGCGCACGATTGGGCTGAAATGTTGTTTAGAATGTATACAAGATTTTTATCTAGTCAAGATATGAATTATCAAATTGAAGAAATTTCTCAGGGTGAAGAAGCAGGGATAAAATCAGCCTCAATCAGAGTAGATTCATTTAGGGCGTATGCAACTTTAGAAAGTGAAAGAGGGGTACATAGGCTTGTTAGGATAAGCCCATTTGACAGCAATAAAAGAAGACATACTAGTTTTGCGGGTGTAGATGTCGTACCCTTAATAGAACATGATGAAGAAATATTTATTCAAGATGATGAAATAAGGATAGATGTTTACAGATCATCGGGTGCTGGTGGTCAGCACGTGAATACAACTGATTCTGCAGTTCGTATAACACACATTGAATCAGGTATAGTAGTTGCTTGCCAAGCTGAAAGATCACAGTTACAAAATAAAAATAGAGCTCTTGAATTATTAAAGACAAAACTAATTCTTAAGCAAAAGGAAGAAGAACTACTTAAAATTAAAGATATAAGGGGAGATCAACATGAGGCTGGTTGGGGAAGACAGATTAGATCATATGTGTTGCAACCTTATCAACAAGTAAAAGATGCGAGAGGTAATACTGAAGTCGGTAATGTTGAAAATGTTCTTGATGGTGATATTTCAATATTTATCAAAGAGTATCTAAAATGGCGAAGACAGGGAATAAATGATTAGTTTAAAAAACGTTTCTTTGGTTTTCCAAGGTGGAAGTGTAGCCATATCTAATATATCGACGGAAGTAAAAGAAGGTGAGTTTGTTTATTTAGTAGGACATTCTGGAAGTGGTAAATCATCTTTTTTAAAGCTACTTTATAAAGAATATATTGCAACAAAAGGTGAAATTGAAGTTGCTAATATTGATGTTTCTAAATTACCTAAATGGAAGATTCCTTTGCTGAGAAGAAAAATTGGCATTGTGACCCAGGAACCACAACTATTAGAAAACAGAAACACTTTTGAGAACATTTCTTTTGCTTTAGAAGTTATGGGAAGCTTACCTGAAGAGATTGATGCAAAAACTAATACACTTCTTGATTTAGTTGATTTAAGCGAAAGTGCTTACAAGCATCCGGGCCAACTATCTGGTGGTGAGCAGACTAGAGTAAGTATAGCCAGAGCATTAGCAAATAATCCTGTAGTTTTACTTTGTGATGAGCCTACTGGAAATCTTGATCCAGATTTAAGTATCCAAATTGTTTCATTATTAGAAAAAATAAATAGAGCAGGAACCACAGTTGTAATGGCAACTCACGACTCTTCGATTGTAAACAGAAGAAAAAAGAGAGTGATAGAACTTTCTGATGGAAAAATTATACGAGATGAATTAGAAGGAAGTTATATTTGAGGTAGCTATGGGTAAATTTTCTTACGTCTTAAAAAATACTTTATTGAACATGAGAAGAACTCCACTTCTTGTATTTGCCACAATTATCGCTGTTTTAGTTTCAAGTTTTCTTGTTTTTACAACCCTGTCTGCAAGATCCATAGTTGAAAACAATACTCTTCGTTGGCAAAATGGCATTCATGTTGTAGTTTTTCTCGATGATAGAGTTACCACTACAGCACATAAACAATTGGAAACATCCTTAGAAGATTATCCAGAAGTAAGGACTGTAGATTATTTTTCTAAACCGGAAGCAAAAGAAGAGTTCAAAGTTTTATTTAAAGATCAGCCAGAACTTTTGGCTGAAGTAGACTTTGAAATTTTACCTGCATCATTAAGAATAAATTTAAATGATCCATCGAATTATAAATTAATTATTGAAAGGCTAGACGGTAATCCTGCTGTAAAAGAGATTAGAACTTCTGGACAGGCAATTGAAAGACTTTTAAGCCTAACCGATACACTTGTCATCTCAGCTTCAGCTTTTGCACTACTAATAGGTTTTGCAGCTTTTATTTTAATCATCAATACTTTAAGGCTTGCAGCATACTCTAAGAAAAAAGAAATTAAAATAATGAGACTTATTGGAGCTTCATCAACTTACATTAGATTACCTTTCATATTTGAAGCGGTGATAGAATCTTTAATTGGAACAAGTATTGCAGTCGGTTTTGGCTGGGCGTTAATAGAATATTCTAAAAATTCTATAGTTGCTGATAGTATTTTTGACATAACTATATCTGATGATTATCTTATATTTTTAACACTATCTTTATTAATGTTCTCACTTATTTTTGGATTATTTGCATCTTTTGTTGGTATTAGAAGAGCTTTAAATGATTAAAAAAATTACAATACTTATTATTCCCATTTTTTTCTTTACTTCTTTCATTTTTCCTATTGATATAAGTGCAATAACTGCTGAAGATAGATTAATTGAGGTTGAAAGGCAACTTCAAGCAATCGCAGAACAAATAAGTAAGTATGAAGGCGAAAGAACAGATTTAGAAAAAGCAATAATTGCGAACGATAAAGACCTTGCACAGGTGAATAGTGAATTAGCTGAGGTACAAAGTAGATTAGCAATTGTTGAAAGAGAGTTGGAAAAGGCATTAGAAAATTACGATTTTACATTAAATGACTTAGTTGCAGTACAAGAAAATATTATTAATGAACAAATTAAGCTTGGAAAAATTAAAAATGAGATTTCTGAGGTATCAAATGAGCTTATTGAAACACAAAAAAATCTGTTAGTAGCCGATGAGGGACTTCAAGAGCAAGCTGTAAGTCTTTATATTAATGGAGTTATGAGTCCAACAACTGCCTTATTTATAGAGTTGGATGAACTTTCAAATTTTCTAGTGGCATTAGGGTATGCATCAACTGTTGTTGATTCAGCATATGAAATAGTTGAACAATTGAATGCCCTTGAAAAATTAGCCTCTAATCAAACTGAATTTTTAACTCAACGTGAAGAAGAGAGAGTTGAAATAGTATCTAATCTCCAAAATGAAGAAGAAAGAAAAAATGAAATATCTATTGAAGCTGAGGAATTTGCGGAAGAGATTGAAAATAAAAAAGAAGCAGTTGAACGAGAAAAAAAATTAGTAGAATCTAAAAAAGCTCAAGTAGTCAGGGCAAGACAAAATGCACAAGGTTTATTGAATCAGGCAAATAAAGAACTTGAAAAATTAGATAAAGAGCATGCTGATCTTGAAAAGCTTGAGGATGCCATCCAAGCTGATATTGAAAGGTTAAGTAGCTCTGGTGGGGTTGCCCCAGATAAACTTTCTTGGCCAGTTAAGACAGGGTATGTTTCAAGTGGCTATAAATGGAGAAGACTAGGTGGTACTACCAGTTTTCATGGTGCAATTGATATTGCTGCTTCTAGAGGTACCCCTATATATGCAGCAGGCGGTGGAGTTGTAATACTTGCCAGATATTATGGCAACGCAGGAAGAACAGTTTTTATTGATCATGGTGGTGGAATGACAACTTTGTATTTTCATATGGACAAAATTTTAGTAAGTGTTGGTCAGACAGTAATAACTGGAGATCAAATAGGTACTATCGGCACTACTGGCAGAACCACAGGGCCCCATCTTCATTTTGAAACAAGACTTAGAAACCCGGGTTCAGCAAATTGTTCTCTCTCGTATCTTGACCCAACTTCCCGTGGAAGGGTCAATCCATATTGTTTCCTAGATTGATGAAAGTATTTGCTGAAAATCGAAAAGCAAGAAATTCATATGAGTTTTTAGATTTTTACGAAGCAGGGATTGTTCTTTCAGGGTCTGAAACAAAAAGTGTTCGAAGTGGCGGTGTTTCAATAGTCGATGCTTTTGCAAGCATTGATAAAGAAGAGGCATATATTATGGAAATGAATATCGAACCTTATAAATATTCTGATAATACTGATTACAATCCAAAGTCTCAAAGAAAACTTCTTTTACATAA
>CACOLU010000011.1 GCA_902628045.1 uncultured Candidatus Actinomarina sp.
CTTTAGCTTGGCCAGCATTTCATTTATTTCGTACCACATACACTCCAACTCAAGTTATTCTTGCTGCTTTATTTTCATTTCTTGGAGTGCGTTTATGGTACTTCGTTTATTTTAAAAATAAATAATTATGATGAAAGATCTTGATATCGATCTTTTAAAAAGTATCAGCAGGGAAGAGGAATAAAATTACCTTAAAATAAAAATATATATCGCAGATTCTGTATAGTTAATATGTCTTTTACAAGACATGACGAAATTAAGGAGAAATATGCCGAAAGGCAAAGTTAAATGGTTTAACTCCACTAAAGGATACGGATTTATCGAACCTGAAGAAGGCGATAAAGATGTATTCGTACATATCTCAGCTGTTAAAAGTGCAGGTATGCAAGATCTTGATGAAGGTCAAGAAGTAGAGTATGACTTAGTAGAAAATAATGGAAAAACATCAGCTGAGAATCTTAAGTAGATAAAGTTATAAATGTTTTACGACCGGTAGCTAGTCTACCGGTTTTTTTTATCCTAAAAGTATTCTCAATGAGAGCAGTATAGAAACAATTACTAAGACTGGTCGTACAACTTTTTCACCATTTTTAATAGCAAATTTGGAACCGGTATATGCTCCAGCTATTTGTGCTACTGCCATCACAAATCCTAAATACCATATAACATACCCTTGAAAAGCAAAAATAATAAATGCTGCAAAATTAGATGACAAGTTTAACAATTTTGTAATCGCTGTAGATTCCATAATGTTTGCGCCTTTTATTATGATAAAAGCTAAAACGAAAAATGATCCTGTTCCAGGTCCAAAAAAACCATCATAGAAGCCAATCGCAAAAACAACTAGATTAAATACAATAAGTAATTTCTCATTCTTTTTAACGCCTGAGGGTCCTTTATTAGTGATAAAGAATATTGCAGCACCAATTAATAAGATTGGTATTATCGATTCAAGAGTTTCATTGGAAATTCTACTTACAAGCAAAGTTCCAACGCCTGAACCAATAAATGACAAGACAGTATAAAATTTTTTCTTTTTCTCTACTAGAAATCCGTTTTTGTAATAGTTATAAGTAGAAGTAACAGTTCCAAAACAGGACTGAAATTTATTAGTTGCTAATACATTTAGCGGAGACATTCCAACTAAAAGCATTGAGGGAGTAGTTAATAATCCACCTCCTCCAGCAATAGAATCAACCAATGAAGCAAAGAAAGCTACAACAAACAATATTGCATAGACCGTTGTTTCTTCGAATACATACTCCATAGTTTGTTACTTAAGTGTATCTTTATAATTTAATAACTTTATTAAATTGGAAGAATGTTAGAGGAAGCAGTATCAAGGCTCATTGAAGGAACACTGTCTGGAATTGGGATTGGTTTTATATTTTATTTATATCCAGTTATGAGACATACATTTTCCGAAAAATATCGTTATAAATTTAGGTTTGAAGAAGATGGAAAGTTACGGTTTAGAAATGAAACAATTAAATACTTAAAAATTGGATTTTTTTATGGTTTTATATATGGATTTATAATGGGAACAATTATTGGCCCATTTGGATCACAAAACGGAATATAAATGCTTTTTGTATACATGTTTAATTACAAAATTTAAAATATATTATATGAAATATTTTGGCTGTATAGATCAAGGCACTACTAGCTCAAGATTTATTGTATTCAACGAAAAAGGACAAATTGTTGCTGACCATCAACAAGAGTTCACTCAACATTTTCCAGACGAAGTTTCGGTAGAGCATGATCCAAATGAAATTTGGGAATCAGTTACAAACTGTATATCAAAAGTTGATGATGAATTTTCTATTAATCAATTAGATAGTATTGGTATTACTAATCAAAGAGAGACAACACTTGCATGGAGAAAATCTACCGGGGAACCTTTACATAATGCTTTAGTTTGGCAAGATACACGAACACAAAATATATGCGATGAGCTAAAACAGATTGAAGAGTTGTCAGATGAATTTTTAAAAACAGGGCTACCAATAGCGACATATTTTTCACTTTCCAAGATTATGTGGCTTTTACGAAATGTTGATGAAGTAAAAAAAGCAAAAAAAGAAAATGATTTATGTTTTGGAACTATGGATTCATGGCTTTTATATAAACTAACCAGTAAACATGTTACTGATGTAACAAATGCTAGTAGAACTTTATTAATGGATCTTAATACTCTGCAATGGTTGGATGATGTTATCAATAAACTGGATATTCCGAGGGATACTCTACCATCAATAAAGCCATCAATGTACAATTACGGATCAAATAAAGAAATATTAAAAAACGTACCTATTACAGCTGTACTAGGAGATCAACAGGCTTCCTTATTTGGACAAAATTGTATTACTTCTGGAGATGTTAAGAATACATATGGTACAGGATGTTTTGCACTTACTAATACTGGTACTGATATTGTACATTCTAACAATGGCTTACTTAGTACAGTAGCATATCAAAAAGATGGTGATGAACCACAATACGCGCTAGAAGGCTCAGTTTCAATTGCTGGTGCTGCTGTTCAATGGTTAAGAGATAACTTAAACATAATTAAAGATAGCTCTGAAGTCGAAGCCCTAGCAATGGTTGAAAAAGATAACGGAGATGTATATTTTGTACCAGCATTCTCAGGATTGTTTTCTCCACATTGGGATGAGACAGCTAGAGGAGTATTAGTTGGTCTATCAAGGTTTTCAAATAAATCACATATTGCAAGAGCTGTTTTAGAGTCAGTAGCATTTCAATCTAATGAATTGCTTGAATCAATGGAGAAAGATATTGGTATACAGTTCAATTCGGTAAATGTAGATGGTGGAATGATTGTTAATAATCTTCTTATGCAATTTCAATCTGATATATTTCAAAAAAAAGTTATCTCACAGGGTATCACCGAGATTACAGCATTAGGAGCAGGTGCTGCTAGTTATCTATTTTTAAATAATCTTCCACTAAAAAACATGAACTCCTTTATAACTCATTCAAAAACTTGGAATCCAAAAATGGGCAGTAAGCAACGTGATCACTATTTAAATAAATGGAACAAGGCAATTAACAAATCTAAACAATGGACATAACAAAAGTATTAATTTACGTTTATGTTCTCTTTTTTGTTTGGGCTGGACTAAATCACTTTTTGAATCCACAGTTTTATGATGCAATAGTTCCAAGCTTTATCCCGTATCCAAGATTTGTTCACCAATTTACTGGAATACTTGAAATACTGATCCCGCTGCTTTTTCTTACAAAATACAGAAAAGAAGCAGCAATAATGATGATTATTCTTTTAATAATTATTTACGGTGCAAATCTATATGTATGGATTAACAATCTTCCATACGGAGGAAATTACTGGAATAATCAGCAACATTTTTTAAGATTTATAATACAACTTTTTTTTATTGGAATTGCATATATTATCTATTTATATGAATGAACTAAAATTTCCTAATAATTTTCTTTTTGGTACAGCTGTTGCCTCATATCAGGTTGAGGGTGGTATTTATAATAATGATTGGACAATTTGGGAAAATAAATCTAATTCTGTTTGTGTAGAGCCATGTAATGAAGCCTGTAAGCATTACGAGATGTTAGATCAGGATATTGAGCTTCTAATAAAGCTTGGTATCAAAGCATTTAGATTCTCAATAGAATGGAGCAGGGTTGAGCCTAATGAAGGATCCTTTGATAATGATGCTATTAATCATTATGTTGAAAAAGCAAAAAAACTAATTTCTAATGGTATTACTCCTATAATTACATTTCATCATTTCACTACGCCAGAGTGGTTATTTAATAAAGGTACATGGCTTAATCCAAATGCTGATAATTATTTCAATACTTATGTAGATAAACTTATGCAATTGCTACCGAAGGACATTGTATATTTCAATACAATAAATGAACCAGGCATATTTGCATTCTTTGGATATTTTTCAACCAACAAATTCCCCCCAGGCATAGCTAGCGAAACAAAATTTATAAAAGCATCAGAAAATATTATGTCTGCTCATAAAAAAGCATTAAAAACAATCAAAAAATATAATCAAAAGGCAAAAGTTGGTATGACACATGCTCTACAGGAGTGGGAAGACGAAGATGATAATAAATTAAAAGAATACTTGAAATACCATCTTGAGGATAAATTTTTGGATGCATCTGTAGATGATGACTTCATTGGTTTACAAACATATACAATCGTAAGATATCCAAAAAATATTTTTTTAAAACTTTCAAATGCTTTACTTTTAAATATTGGATTTATAAGAAAATTTATTTTACCACGTATTATTCAAATTTTTGCTGGAAGAAACGGAGCAATTACAAGTGAAACACGAACAACAAAAATGGGTTATGAATATAGACCAGAAGCAGTTCTTTACAATCTAAAGAGGTTGAAGAAAATATTTCCCAATAAAGAGGTTTTTATTACAGAAAATGGAATTGCTACTGATAATGACGATGAAAGAATCGAGTTTGTAACAACCGTATTAAAAGATGTACATAAATTTCAAAAAGAACATAAAAATGTTATCGGTTACTTGTATTGGTCTTTACTTGATAATTTTGAATGGGATCTTGGTTATCAAATGAATTTTGGATTAGTAGAAGTTGATAAAAACGATTACTCACGCAAACCCCATAAATCTGCATATTGGTTTGGCAATATTTCTAAAACAAATAATTTATCAAATTAAAAGTTAAAACTTAAAATATAACTATGTATATTATCGCGGGATCTACTGGAACTTTAGGAACAGCAGTTGTTAATGCTTTGGCAAAAGATAATGAACTATTTCTTATTGGTAGAGATGAAGCTAAATTAATGGAACAAGCATCTGCAATTAATGCTCACTACCAAGTTATAGATCTTAACAATACTGTAGAACCTAGAGAGTTTGGAAAAATAATAGATACAGATATTGAAATAAAGGGTTTGGTTAATTGCATAGGCTCAATATTAATAAAACCTTTACATGGTACTTCTATTGATGAATTTAATAATGTCATAACAACTAATTTGTTTTCTTCATATTATTTATTAGCTAGCTTTGCTAGGAGAATGAAAAATGGATCTGCAATATTTTTTTCATCTATTGCTGGATCAAAAGGACTGTCAAACCACGAAGCTATTGCAGCTGCTAAATCAGGCATAGAAGGATTTGCTAGATCTGCTGCAGCTACTTATGCAAAAGATAATTTAAGAGTCAATGTTATTGCTCCAAGTATTATGGATTCAAATATGTCTGAAAAAATTTTATCATCAGAAGCTGCAAGAGAAGTATCTAAAAACATGCATCCTATTTCGAAAATTGGAGATGCAGATGATATACTTCCTGTTATAAAGTGGCTATTGAGCCCAGATGCAAAATGGGTGACTGGTCAGACTATACATGTTGATGGCGGACTATCTACTGTAAAACCTAGATAAGTAAGGAGGGGATATGTCAGAAACAAAATATCTTGAAACACACGAATGGTACATTGTTGACGGAGAAACTTTTACCGTTGGAATTTCTGATTACGCACAGGGCGAGCTTGGCGATATTGTTTTTGTTACATTACCTGAAGTAGGACAAGAATTTAATAAAGGTGATGCAATTGTTGAAGTTGAAGCTACAAAAACTGTTGCAGAAGCATATGCACCAATGAATTGTGTTATAACTGAAGTCAATTCAAAATTAGAAATTGAACCAGAACTCATCAATAACGATCCAGTTGGTGATGGATGGATGGTTAAAGCTGAAATTAAAGAAATGGATGATTCTGGTATGTCTTACCAACAATATGAGTCATTTATTTCTTAATGTCAGATATTAAATCTACTTCTCTTTACGAATTTCATTTAAGTAAAAATGCAAAAGTAATAGATTTTGCAGGATGGTCAATGCCTTTTTCATATGATGGTACTTTGAAAGAACATCAGTATGTAAGAGAAGCAGCTGGATATTTTGATGTTTCACATATGGGGAGACTTCGTTTAAGTTACTCTCAAATAGAGGAAATCAACTATCTGATATGTTCTGACCTTAAGAACATAAGCAATAAAAAGGCTTTATATTCTATTTTCACATCTGAGGAGGGGACTGCTATTGATGATGTTATTTTCTGGAAATTTGAAGATGATTTAATACTTATCTGCAATGCAAGTAATACAAGTAAAATAAAAACTCATCTAGATATTCACTCCATTAATTATGAAGATATCACAATGAATACAGATTTAATTGCTGTTCAAGGTAAAAATGCGATTGAAATTGTAAGTAGTCTTATGTCTATTCCAGAAAAATTCTCTACCTTAAAAGAAGGTAAATTCATTTACGCAAGAACTGGATATACAGGAGAAGATGGATTAGAAGTTATGTTGGACCCTAATGATACGCTTAGTTTTATTAACGAATTAGAGTCTAAAGGTGTAAAACCATGTGGTTTGGGTTCAAGAGACACATTAAGACTTGAAGCTTCTTTGCCTTTATATGGATTTGAATTAACTGATGATATTTCACCAGTCGAAGCTGGACTTAAATGGACTGTTACAAATAAGAGTGATTATCTAGGAAAAGAAATAATAGATTATCAAATTGAATCAAAAGAACATAAACATCTTAAGCGATTTAAGTTAAACGCTAAGCAAATTGCACGTACTGGAACAGCTTGCAGTTCCGACGGAGTAGAGGGTATTGTAACCTCTGGCAATATTTCACCTGTATTAGGTTACCCAATTGGCTTTGTTTTATTCAAAACTAATCCTTCTGACGATTTAGTAGAGTTTGAGATTCGTGGTAATTTGGTAGAAGGAAATTTGTTATATAAAAGGTTTTTAAGTTAATGTTTGTACCACACTCAGAAATTGATTTGAAAAAAATGTTTGAAGAGCTTTCAATTAGCTCTTTAGACGATTTATTTACTCATATACCTGAAACCTTAAAACTTAATGATGGTCTCAATGTTCCACCATCTATCTCTGAACTTGAATCAATTAGTGATTTTGAAAAATTAGAATCTAAAAACACTTCAAATTTAATATGTTTTGCAGGGGGTGGACATTACGATGTTTACTTACCACAAACTGTTAAATCATTAACAATGCGTCCAGAATTTATGACATCGTACACCCCTTATCAAGCAGAAATTTCACAGGGATTACTTCAAGTACTATTTGAATATCAATCACTTATTTGTGACTTAACAGATATGGAATTAGCTAATGCGTCTTTATATGATGGAGCTACATCAGTTGCAGAAGCAATTTCAGTAGCTATTAATAAAACAAAAAGAAATAATGTCGTAATATCTAACGGTTTTAATCCAAACACAAAGGAAGTTGTAAATACCCTTGTTGATATGAACAAGTTCAATATTAACTATGTAGATTTAGTTGATTATTTATTTCCTGATGATTATGTGTTCTCACAGGAAGATGCGGCTTTTGTTGTTTCTTTACCTCATTATGAAGGTTCTGCACAAGATTTAACATCTATTGTACAAAATGCAAAAGCAGCAGGAGTAATAACTATCTGCTATGCAGATCCATCTATGCTTGGTATTCTAAAATCGCCCGGTTCTATGGGATTTGATATTGTAGTAGCTGAAGGCCAATCCATGGGATCACCGCTATCTTTTGGTGGACCAACAGTAGGTTGGTTTGCTACTAGAAAAGAGTTAGCAAGATTAGTTCCAGGAAGAATTATTGGGGAATCTAGGGATTCTAATAATACAAAAACTTATGTGATGACTCTAAGGGCGCGTGAACAAGACATAAGAAGAGAAAAAGCTTCTTCAAATATCTGCACTAATCAAACATTAAATGCAGTTGGCTCTACGATTCATTTATCTTGGCTAGGTCCTGAAGGTCTTTACGAAATTGGATATCAAGCTATTCAAAAAGCTTCATATATGAAACAATTGCTATCTGATAACAATTTTAATGTATTAAATCACACAACATCTTTAAGAGAATTTCTTGTTGAAACAAACAGATCTGCCGAAGAAGTGATTCTCGATATGGGATCTAAAGGATTTTTAGCTGGAATCAAATATGATGATAATAAAATTTTGGTTGCAGTAACTGAGAAGAGAACAAAAGCTCAAATTGACGATTACGTTCAATTGATTACGGAGGTAAATAATGCATAGTGGTGGTAATGCAAGTTCTTTACCTTTAGTTGGAGGCGGTCCAGAACCAACAATTAATCAACTATCTAAACCTGGAAGGAGAGCATCGAGATTTCCAAAGTTAGACGTACCAGTAACTGAAATTAATAATTCTGCAATAAGAAATGACAAACCTAGTCTTCCTGAAGTTTCGGAACATGATTTAGTAATGCATTATTCAAGACTTGCGCATAGAAATTTTGCTGTTGATGTAGGGTTCTATCCGTTGGGTTCTTGCACTATGAAATACAATCCAAGGTTTGCTGATTATGTTGCAAGTTTAAATACGTTTGCAAACTCTCACCCCTCAACTCCTAGCGCTTTTACACAAGGGAATTTAGAAGTCCTTCACGAATTAGAGAAATTTTTAATTGAGATTACAGGTATGGACAATGCTACCTTTCAACCTCCAGCTGGTGCTTCTGGTGAGTTGACAGGATTATTGATTATTAAGAAATATTTAGAAGAAAATAACTTACTTAACAAAACAGATATTATTGTTCCAGATTCAGCACATGGCACTAACCCAGCTTCTGCAAAAATGGCAGGTTTTAATGTAGTAGAAGTTTCAACAGATGTTAGGGGGATGGTTAACATAGACGATCTTAAAGATCTAGTAAATGAAAATACTGCTGGATTAATGCTAACGAATCCAAACACTGGTGGTTTGTTCGAAGAAAATATTACCGAGATCTCAAATATAATTCACGAAAATGGTGGTTTAGTATATTATGACGGTGCTAATTTAAACGCGATTGTTGGTGTATGTAGACCTGGCGATATGGGTTTTGATATTGTGCATTCTAATCTTCATAAAACTTTCGCAACACCACATGGCGGAGGTGGACCTGGATCAGGACCTGTTGCTGTAAAATCTTTCTTAAAAGAATATTTACCTGGTCCAATTGTAGAAAAAACAGAAAATAGTTACGAATGGTATATGCCTCAACTTTCAATTGGTCGAATGCATGGATACCATGGCAATTTTTTAGTAGCTCTACGTGCACTTGTTTATATGAAATTATTAGGTAAAGAAGGATTGGACACTCTTGGTTCCTATGCTGTTCTTAATGCAAGATATTTAAGCTCCGTTGTTTCTAAAGTTATTCCTTTAGCTTATAACGAACCTTGTATGCATGAGTTTGTTGCAACTGTAAAAGATCTAAAGAAATCTCATAAGATCAAAGCATATGATGTAGGAAAAGCATTATTAGATAAAGGTTTTCATTCTCCTACTATTTATTTTCCACTAATTATTGAGGAAGCACTCATGTTTGAACCTACTGAAACACAAACTGTTGATACCCTTGATGATTTAGCTGAAACACTAAAATTAATTATTGATGAACTTCAGGGTGAAGATGTTTCACTTGAGGAATACCCTAAAAATTTACCAGTTGGAAGGCCAAATGAGCTTATTCCTGCAAAACATTTAACAGTTAATTGGGGAGATTTTGAACTTCTTGAATTAACTGAATAATATGTATATATGAATCCATCGAAGATTGATATAGACAGAAATATTAGTAAATTAAGAGTCAACTCTTCGGAATTTTTAAATTTAGATAAAGGTAGCCTTATTACCTTACTTGAACAAACAATTGATAATATTAGAACTATATCATATTATTGGGCAACCCTTGCATCAGAAAAAAAAGGGATTTTAAACAAATCCAAGGAAGGTGAAGAGTGGATTGGCGGGCCTTTTGCTTGCATTTATGCCATCCAATATTTTATAGACTCACTTCAGAACCAAGGGGAATTAGATAAATCAAACTTTGATGAAACCCAAAAAAGCTACAAAGTGTTTCCAACAAAAAATATTGAAAAACTTTTATTCCCATTCCTAGAGGGAGAGGTAAGATTTGGTAAAAATTTAAGTTATGAACAAATTAACGAATTTAGAGGTTTTGCTAATAGATTCAAAAATAGTAAAGCAAAAATTACTCTAATTTTAGGTGCAGGCAACGTATCATCTATACCAGTTCTTGATGCATTGTTTCACATGATTGCATATAAGTCTGTAATTTATATGAAACTCAATCCAGTCAATGATTATTTATTACCAATTTTTAACCAAATATTTGAACCTTTTATATCAAGAGGATACATGATTATTACAGAAGGTGACATGGAAGCCTCAAAATATCTAACTGAACATGATGGTTTTCATCAAACACACTTAACAGGTTCTAATTACACATATGAAAATATTGTTTATGGAAGGATTCTTGATGATAAAGAAAGATCACTAAAGTCATTACCCAAAATAAATAAAAAACCAATTACAACAGAATTGGGTAATGTAACGCCTATAATTGTTCATCCTGGAAATTGGTCACGCTCCGAAATAAGACATCAAGCCAAAAAAATAGTAACAGCAAAATTAAATAATTCAGGATTTAACTGTATAGCTGCTCAAGTAATCGTATTACCAAAAGATTGGAAACATACTAAAAAATTAAAGGAAGATATTATCTATTATCTCAAAAAGGTAGGTGATACAACTTCATATTATCCAGGTGCATCTGAAACCCTTAACGAATTAATTCAATCAAAAAATTATGAACAAATAAATAATCTTTCATGTAGTTCTCCATTTTTAGTTACCGATTTAGATTTGGAAATGGAATATGCCAATAAAGAAGTCTGGACTACAGCATTATATTTTAAGGAGCTTCCATTTACTAGTTATGAAAATTTTTGTTCAAACTCTATTGAATATGTGAATAATGAATTGTGGGGTAATTTAGGAGTCACAGTTTTAATAAAAAATCATAAAAAGAATACAAATCAGTCAATTCTTAATACATATGTAGAAGAACTTAAATACGGAACTGTTGCAATAAATGAATGGTCTGCACTTGGCTTTGTTATACCTACTTTACCGTGGGGTGGATACCCAGGTAATAAAGATAATGATATTCAAAGTGGTCAGGGTTATGTACATAATTCATTATTATTTGAGTCTCCTCAAAAAGGAGTTGTTTATTCCAGATTTAGATTGTCTCCAATAATTGACCCACCATGGTTTGTTACTAATAAAAAAGCACACAGAATATTTAAGAATTTAACTTATTATCAAGCAACTAATTCAAAAATTAATTTAATTAAATTAATCTTTTCTACACTAATATAAACACATGAAGAAGTACACAATCTTTATCGTTGCACTTATTTTTGTTACGTGTTCATCTACCACTGAAGAAACTGTTAGTGTTGATACAACAACGTCTACTGCAGCACCAGTAACTACGGTTCAAGAAACCGATGACACTACTACTTCCACAACAGAACCAACAATTGAGTTTATTTTTGATGTTGAAAAAATGTCTCCTTTTACTGGAAAAGAATTACCACCTGAAACATGGTTAAAGAGACCAAAACGAGTAATTGCATTTAAGATTGACAATAATATTAATGCTAGACCTCAATCTGGATTGCAAGAAGCTGATGCTGTTCATGAGATATTAGTTGAAGGTGGAATGACAAGATTTCTTGCATTTTTTTATGATAATACCTCCAAATATCTAGGACCTATTAGATCAGCTAGACCAACAGACCCTACAATGATTCGTCCATATGGTGGAACATTGGTTGTTTCAGGTGCAACAGCTGGACTGATCCCGTCAATAAGAGAATTAGGTGTGCCAGTTTTAGAAGAGCAAACAACTCCAACTATGTTTCGCATATCTTCAAGAAACGCTCCTCATAATTTGTACGCAGACACAGAACTTGTTAGGCAAAGAATTGATGATCGAGGATTTTACTTTTTACAACCTGGTCCAGGTCCTTTGTATCCTTTTGGACTTAATCAAAACAATTGGAGCGAAGGTGCAGATAAAATTACTGTTAAATATTCTGAATTTACAACAGTTATTTGGAAGCTAGATGGCAATAAGTACTCAAGATTTATAATTGATAAATACTCAAATAATAATGAAGCTACTGCTCATAATTTTATCAGTCAGGATGGAAATTATACTGATATTCTTACCACTGAGACAGTAGTAGTTATTCAAGGGCCCCTTTACAAAGATAAAGCTACAACTTTGCCAAGCGTATTAACAGTTGGTGTTGGTAATGCATATGTATTTAATCAAGGTAAATATATTGAAGGCTCATGGAGAAGAGGGGATATAACTGATCCATTTGTGTTAACTGATAATAATGGTAATGACATCCAAGTTCCACCAAGCACTCAATGGGTTCATATTTTACCTAATGAAGGTTTAGTATCTATAGATAACTAGAATTACTTAGTGATTAATTTAATATCTGGTATTTTATTTTCTATTTTATTAGTTCCAAATAATCTTAATAGTTCATGTAATGATTATGTAGATAATCACCCAGTACGATCAGACATTATGATGCAAGTTGTACTTAAATCATATGGTTATTATGAGGGAAAAATTGATGGAATTTTTGGAAATATATCAAAAAAAGCCCTAATTTCATTACAAAAATCAAATAATCTTGATCCTGATGGAAAAATTGGACCGAGAACATGTACTTTATTATTAAACAAAAAAAATATCGTTAAAAAAAATAAATTAGTTAAATCTGAATTAATCAAAGAAATTAGCAATCCAGATAAATTGTATTCTAAAGAGATATACGATGCACAGTTAATATTGAAAGATCTTGGATTATATTTATCTACTGTTGACGGAATAAATGGACCAGGCACAAAGAAAGCCGTAAGAGAGTTTCAATCTAAAGCAGGTCTTGTTACAGATGGTGTAATTGGAAGTAAAACAAAAGCTGCCTTAAGCAAAGGTGAAGATAGTTACGTTAATATTACTGTAACAACACCACCTAATAATCTTTCATCACAACCAAATACAGAAACTGTAACGTATGGATTAGATTTAAGGAATTATGATCCATCCAAACCATGTGTTGAAGGATATGTCGATACTCAGGGGATATGGGTAACCGATCCATGTTTTAAACCTGTATTTGTGTATAGATTCGGTAAAACAGCTCAAGTAAATTCACAAAAAGAATTGGATGCATATCTTGCTGAAAGATGGTCACTTGAAAAAGAAAAAACTTTTGTAACAATTGGAAGAGTAAAAACGCAAAATTACACAGATGGAGTTAATTCACCAGTTAATGGAATGATTATGCAAAGTGGTTCAAATAATAAAATTGTTATTGGTATAAAAAATGATAACAATGTACGAGCAAGACCACAGTCAGGTCCCCAGCATGCAGATGCAGTTTTTGAAGTATTAGTGGAAGGTGGGATGACTAGGTTTATTAATATTTTCTATGAATCAGACACTTCATATCATGGCCCAATTAGATCTGCAAGACCTACCGATCCCACAGTTCTTAGACCTCTAGATGGTGTATTGGTTGCCAGCGGTGCTACAGGAGGATTAATTCCCGAAATAATCGATATAGGCGTTCCTGTTATTACTGATAGGCGACCAGAGTTTTTCCGTATATCATCTAGAAAAGCTCCTCATAACCTTTATGCTGATACATATAAGCTTAAAAATTTAGCAATATCCAAAGGGTATAAAAAATCAAACAATCCTCAGCCATTATTTCCATGGGGAGACCCTAATCTTAATTCTTGGGCAAATGGTAAAAATATTAATTTAAAATTTTCTTCACAAACATCTACCACTTGGACTTGGAATGGAAGTAACTATGTTAGAACGTATTATGATGCATACAAAGGTTCTTCGTCAACAAATCCTCATAATTGGATAAATCAAAATAATTCATCTGGTCGTATCGGTTTCCCTACTGTAATTGCTCTTATGTGTGAGCCATATATGCACCCTCTTCAATTACCTTCTGTAAAAACTGTTGGTGAGGGAAGAGCTATTATTATGCACGGTGGAAAAATGATTGATGCAAAATGGAAACGTGGATCTAATTTAGATCCGTTTCATATTGTTGATTCAAATGGTAATACGGTATATATTCCGAAGGGAAAACCTTGGATTTCCTTAGTTCCAAACACATTTTCACCTTCTTTTAACAATTAACTTTACTTTTGGACATTAAAAATGGTATATTAAGAGTGCGTTTCAATTAAGTGTGATACGCAGCCCTGTTGGGAAGCCCTCTTCATCGGGGGCTTCCAATTTTTAGGACTCAATTAATTCTGAAAGAATATTTAATGTGTCACCCCACACAATATCAGGGATGTAAGCGATAAGATAAGAACACCCTTCATTTTCAAACTGACTATAAATATTGAACACTTCATCTTTGGTGCCAATTAGTGGACGGTCGTAGTAATATTCTTTAGGGATATTTGTATACTCTGCTAATTTCGAAATTTTATTATCTAAATCATTTTTATCTTTACCAATCAAAACATTTGTGTGCAATGTTCTACCAATTTCTGAGTAATCTCTGTTTTCATTTTTGCAGTGATCTTGCAACAATTGGGATTTATGCTTAAAGCCTTCTACATCAACATCCCAGTTTCCATAATCCCCATGACGAGCCAAAAGTTTTAGAGTAACTTTTTCACCACCTCCGCAGACCCAGAGTGGTGGATATGGCTTTTGTAATGGCTTTGGTTGATTAATTGCTCCATCAATTTCATAGTAAGTACCTTTAAAAACTGGAGCTTTCTCTGTAGTCATAAGTTTATAAATTATAAGTGACTCTTCTAACATTTTTAATCGAACACCAGCTGATGGGTATTCATAACCGTAAGCTTTATATTCATGATCATACCATCCTGCACCAATTGCATATTCAAGCCTACCTCCGGAAATGACGTCAATATTCGATGCTACTTTTGTTAAATATGAGGGATTTCTATATGAGTTGCATGTACACATTTGACCTAAACGTACTTTATTAGTTTTTTGTGAAAGAGCTGACATTAGTGTCCAGCATTCAAAAGTTGGATCTTGTGTAGGTTTTGGTACAGTATGAAAATGATCATAAACCCATATGGATTCATAATCTAATTCTTCAATTTTCTGAGCACTAGAAATAATAGTATTCCACTGATCTTCAATTGGAACACCATTTAAATCCATTCTCCATCCTTGTGGAACGAAAGCGCCAATTTTCATAAATTAATTATAGCTATTTGGAATTACGTCTTTTTAATATTGAAATTAAATCAGTTAGATCTTCTCTTGTTTCTATTCTTTTGAAATACCTTAATCCAAAAAAAGTTATTAGAGTTAAAAATAATGTAGTACTCAAAAAATTAATAATTTTTACTACTGCAGAACCTATACAAGATTTTCTATTAACACCTAGTGATTCCATAAATTCTGTATTGCCAATGTTAGATACAATTTCTAAAACAGTTCCGCAACTTACTTCAAACTCTTTATAAAGATTTAATGATATCCCTACATATTCAAGCGTTACATCGCTAAAAAGATTAAAAATACTTACCAAAAATAAAAAAAATAAAAATATTAGAAATGATTTTTTATTAAACATAAACTAAATACACTTTACTAAATGGATGAAATAAAACTGCTAGAAAATCAATTAAAGAGAATGCGAAGTATGAACAAATTCTATCATTTACAGTTTTTGAATGATGTGAGATATTTCTTTGTTTTAGGATTAATCTCACTAGTTATTTCTTTCAATAATGAAAAAACATTGTATTTACTTCCTTTGATATCATTATTTGGAAGTGTAATTCTTGCTTTTCATGCGTATTATTTAATATTTTCACGAAATTATTCAGAATTTTTAGAAAAAAAAATTAATAATTACTTAAATAAAGATGCATATATTACTCATAAATTAGAAAATGCATATTTTTTTCCAATTCAAGATAAAAAAATAGTAGTAGCTAAACTTGGAAAAGATTTTTCATGGTTTAGTTTTGTGACTCTCTTTATTACGTTTTATGGAATTTCGTTGTATGTATATGGAATTTATAATATATTAGTTACTCTTAATAACATTAATTATTTTATGTTTATAATATTTCTTACGCTCGTTACTTTTGCAGTAGGTTACTGGTGGTTTATAAATAACGAAGGTGAATCAAGATTGAGAACAATATATGACGAATAAATTTACAAATTTTGATGGTGATAATCTAGATAATTACCTAGGTCATGAAATGATCGAAATAAAAGAGAACTATGTAAGGTCAAAGTTAATTGTTAAAGATCATCACAAACAACCAATGGGACTTGTTCATGGGGGTATATACTCAACATTAGCTGAAACGATTTCTTCTTACGGAGCTAACTTTTTAGATGGTGGTACATATGTTGGGGTTAATAACAATACAGATTTTTTATCAAGTGTTCAAAGTGGTGAGATAGTCTGTATTGCAGAACCTATTAGAATTGGAAGATCTTATCAACTTTGGGAAACCAAAATGTATCACGAAGAAAAACTTTGTGCTGTGTCTAAAGTAAGATTAAGTAAGATAAAATGAAAAAATATTTTGTATTAATAATGCTTCTAAGCTTTTGTTCTTCAGCTAACGAAGAAAATGTAGAAGAAGCAGAAGTGCAAATTGAATCAACAACAACTATAGGAGTAGAAATGGCCGATAAAGTTTATGATAAAAAACCTGATATGAAAATAAACACAGATAGCAGTTACAGAGCTGTCATAAAAACAAATTTAGGTGACATGACTGTAGAATTCTTTACAGATGATGCACCAATGACTGTTAATAATTTTATTTCACTATCGAAAGATGGATACTACGATAATGTAATATTCCATAGAGTCATTTCCGGATTTATGATCCAAGGTGGAGATCCTTCTGGAACTGGCCATGGAGATTATGGTAAATATCCTGGATATGAATTTGAAGACGAGTTAAATAATCAAAGACCGTATGAAAAAGGTATCTTAGCTATGGCTAATAGAGGTCCGAATACTAACGGCAGTCAATTTTTCATAATGCATGAAGATTATCCACTTCCATATAGCTACACAATATTTGGTCAGGTAACAGATGGCTTTGATGTTATTGATAAAATTGCATCATCAGAAACAGATTCATCAGATAAACCAACAACAGATGTTGTTATAAGTTCTATTGAAGTTACAGAGAATTAAAATACTTTAAAGTTTTTTTACTAAATATTCCGCCTGGTACACCTTTGGTGTTTTTAAGTAGGTAATTCTTTTCAAAGAGTTCTTTTGTAAGATTTTTAATGTAGTTTTCTGAATAATTTAATTTTTTGGCCAAAAATAATGAATAATTATTGTAATTCGATTTTATATAAAAATCATAAACGTAAGCGTACTGACATAATAATTCATTACGATTTTGTGTATTTCTTGTTTTAATCGTTTTTACAAATTTGTTTAAATTTATTTTATTAAATTTATTATTTCCTGTTTTTTTTGTAAAGTAACTGCCATCCACATCAGATAAGTTAGATATCTCTTTTTGCGCTTTTTTATTTAAGCTGTATATGTTTAATTTTCTTAGATCAATAGAACTAATAGCATTACTCGATTTAGAAGATATTTTTATTGAAGTATTCTGTAGTTGATATTCATTTATAAATTCATAAGTAAGTTCAACATTATATTTTTTGTTAAAATTTAAAAACGTATAAACAATTTTAGATTTATCAAATACTATATTATTTTTCATAGATTCATTTTATTATCAAATTTAAAAATTTTTTTAAATAATTATGAAGTTAAGAATTACATAGAAGAGATATTATTATTAAATCATGAATGTTGACATTACATTACCTGACGGTTCAATAAGAAATTATGAATCTCCAGTTACTGGTTATCAGATAGCGGAGGGCATAGGCCCTAGGTTACTTAAAGATGCAATATGTGTTGAAATTGATAATAAATTTCAAGATCTATCGTATGAAATTTCTGAAGATACAAGTATAAGAATAGTAACAACAAAAGATTTGGATGCTTTACATATTCTTAGACATTCATCTGCGCATATTCTTGCGCAAGCAGTTTTAAACTTGTATCCAAAAGCCCAATTTGGAGTTGGGCCAAGTATAGAAAATGGCTTTTATTATGATTTTCTATTTGAAAATCCTATTAAAGAAAATGAACTTGAAAATATTGAAAAAGAAATGAAAAAAATTGCTAAAAGTTCTCAAAATTTTGTAAGATCTGAAATTACAAAAAAAGAAGCTGAAAGAATATTTAAAAATCAAAAACTTAAATTAGAGTTAATTGAATCTGCAGAATCTGATGAAGGTGTTGGAGAAGATGTTGTTTCAATATATACAAACAATAAATTTCTTGATTTGTGTATGGGACCACATATCCCATCTACAAATGTTTTAAAATATTTTAAACTTACAAAAATATCAGGAGCGTATTGGCGAGGCGATGAATCTAATGTACAGCTCCAAAGGATTTATGGTACTTCATGGTTTACAAAAGAGGATTTAGATCAATACTTAATCCAACAAGAAGAAGCAGAGAAAAGAGATCATAGAAAACTAGGTAATGAACTTGATTTATTTACATCAAGTGAGGAGTTAGGTTCTGGTAACTTTTTATGGAAACCAAAGGGTGCCGTATTAAGAGATGTAATTGAATCGTATAGCAAAAAAGCTCATTTACATAACGGGTACTCATTAGTTAACACTCCTCATATAGGTAAATCTATTCTTTGGGAAACATCTGGTCATCTTGATCACTATAGCGAAAATATGTATCCACCTATTCATCACGATGAAAATAATGAAACTTATTATTTAAAGCCAATGAACTGTCCTTTTCATATTCTCGTATATAAAAGCGACTTACATTCATACAAAGAATTACCTTTAAGATATTTTGAATTCGGTGCAGTTTATAGATACGAAAAAACTGGAGTTCTGCATGGACTTCTTAGACTAAGAGGATTTACTCAAGATGATGCACATATTTTTTGTACAACTGACCAAATTAACGATGAAGTAAAAACTCTTCTCTCATTTTCTGTAAATTTGTTGAGTAGTTTTGGATTAACTGAAATTGAAGCGGACTTGTCTACAAAACCCAAAAAATACATTGGTAGTGATAAAGACTGGGACAATGCTACTAGTAGTCTTAAGCAATCCCTAACAGAACTAGAAGTTCCATTCCAAACAGCAGAAGGAGAAGGTGCATTTTACGGTCCCAAAATTGATTTACACGCAAAGGATGCAATAGGTAGGAGATGGCAATTAAGCACAATCCAGATTGATTTTGCACAACCAGATAATTTTGATATTGAATATGTTAATTCTAATAATAAGAAATCAAGACCAGTCATGATACACAGAGCGTTATTAGGATCAGTAGAACGATTTACTGCAGTTTTACTTGAACATTATGCCGGTAACTTACCGGGGTGGCTATCACCAACGCAGGTAGATATTCTAACAATTGGAGATGTAAACGATTATGCAAAAAACATAAAGAATGATCTTAATTCTTTCAGAGTTAATTTAGATAATAGAAATATCAGACTTGGTGAAAAGTTACATATTTCAGAAAAATCAAAAACACCAATCCAAATAATTATTGGTGAGAAAGATTCATCAAATAACACTATGGCTGTAAATATATTTGGAAAAGAGAACATGAAAGACGTTGACTATAAAAAAGCAATAACAAGTATTAAAAACACATTAAAAGAACCGGAGTTTAGGTTAAATGGTTGACGGTATTGAGATTGATAAAAGTGTTGCGGAAGAAACATTACTACCTGATGATTTGAACTCCTTAGCAGTTGGTAGTTATGTTGTTCCAAATCCAAGAAAAAGACGTCAATATCCTTATGTTGTTTCAGTAGTAATTTTATTAACTCTTTTAACGTCTTTAATAATTGATTTCGTTTCTTTTTTGCCTGTAATTATTATTTTGAGTTTTATTGCTTTGTTATTAATTTTTGTTGATAATAAATTTAAAATTCAACAACAAGAAGTAATAGAAAAAATTACTGACAATATTGAACATTCGATTGGGTATTATTCTATAGCCTTAACGTTTCAATTTACGATGAGACAAATATTAACACCTGTTTGGACAGTAATTGTATATTCTCATGAAAATCCACCAGTAAATAAAACAATTATTGAAATCAGTGCCTTTAGTGGAAAAGTAATTACTGATCCTTATACTGAAAAATTAAATGCTTGAGAAATATTTTAAGAATAGTTCAGAAGTTTTTGCTACGCCATTTATAAAGATTCTTAAATTCTTAAATTTAAAACCCAATACTGTGTCAATGTTTGGATTGATTGTTATTGTTTTTGGTTCATATTGCTTTTATCTAGAAAATAGGGTCCTTGGGATTGTATTAATTTTTTTAGGTAGCGCTATAGATGGTCTTGATGGCCCTTACGCTAGACAGATGAATTTAGTTAGCGAAAAGGGCGCTATTTTAGACTCACTTATAGACAGGATAGGAGAGTTAATAATTTGGAGTGTTGTCGGTATTTCATTCACTGGAAACGATATGGAGCTTTTTACAATATTTACAATAATTGTATCTTCAAATTTAATTCCATATATGCGAGCAAAATCTGAATATTATGGTTTATTAAATAAAAAAGGTTTGGCAGCTAGACCGGAGAGAGTAATATTTGCTGTTTTATTTATGTATTTTAATTTCAATTTTATTTTTGTTTATATCTTCGCTGTTATCACTTGGATTACTGCTCTCCAAAGATTTATATACTTATACCAATATTTATCAAAATGAAATATTTAATTATCAAGTTTGTTCATAATATTGTAAAAAAATATAGTCTTAAAAGTATATTGATCTTATCATATCCAATTGGTTTTATTTATTATTTACTAACTCCTATAAGCAATATCAAACTTAGCAAACGAAGGAAAAATATTAAAAGTTACTCGCCTTTAATTGTAAAAATTAATTACGTAAAGTATTGGATTGAGACTATCTGGTTATCAAAAGATGGGTATGATGCTCAAATCTCACAAAATGTTGAAATCATTAATGAAGACGAAGTTAAAAAATTAAATAAAAACTACAGTTCATTTATTATTGCGCTACCGCATGTTGGTAATTGGGAATTTGCAATTCCTATGGGTAAACCATTAAATCTTAACCTTCTAGCAGTAGCTGAGCCATTGTCTGATAATAGAATCCTTGATTGGTTTACAGAATTAAGAGAATCACTTGGTTGTAAAATAATATTAGGTGGAAAAGGACAAAATACATATCAACAAATTAGTGAATATCTAGATGAAGGGCATCATGTATGCTTACTTGCAGATAGACATGTAGGAAAAAGTGGAGTTGGTGTTGAATTTTTTAACCAATTAGCTGCATTTCCAAAAGGACCTGTAGCGTTGTCTCTTGAAAAACAAGTACCTATTATTACTGCTGCATTTTTAAAGATAGATAATAAATATAAACTTGTATTTGGAAAGCCCTTTATAGTTCCACATTTTGAAAATGACGCTCAAAGTATACAACATGGATTGAAAGTATTAAGTAAAGAGATGGAAAAACTTATTCTTTTAGATCCCAATCAATGGCATTCAATTCAACCAGTTTGGACTAGTGAGTATTAAAGTACTTTTATTGTCTCCTTATTCATTTAAAAAATATGGGGGAGTGCAAAATCAGGTTAATCTTATTGAAAAATACTTAATGTCAGATCACAAATTTGAAGTTAAAGTATTTGCTTATGGCAAGCTAGATTCATTAGATTCAAATCTAGTTTTCAATATTCCTTTCAATTCATCCATATCATCAGTATTACTTTTTCCAAATAGGAAATTATTACTTGAGTATATAAACTGGGCTGATGTAATTCATGTACATGAACCCTTTGTCCCATTATTATTTTGGAGATTACCCAAGAGCAAAGATTATATATTTACACACCATGCATCATTAGGAATGCTTGTCACCAAAATTTTAAAAATTATTTATAAATTTAAAAACTATAACAGTGTAAGTACTTATGTAAGCGAATCAGCTAAATCTAATGCCTTATCATTAAATGGTGATCCAGTTCTAATTCCTAATATGATAGAAATAAATAAAAATAAATCATTTAATAATATTGAAGGGTATTTATTCATTGGCCGTCAAGAAAGTAGAAAAAACTACGATTTTTATGTAAAGTTATCAAATCATAATTTATTTAAAAATAAATTATTTTATTCCATAACAAATAAAGATACATCTGATAAGAATATTTTTACTTACATAGATCCTTCAGAAGAATTAAAAACTGAAATATTTCAAAAAACAAATATTTACCTTGCTTTAAATACAAAAAGTGAAAGTTTTGGAATAACCCTTATAGAAGCTGTGAATAATGGTAATCTCGTTATTTGTAGTGATCTTAAATCTTTTATTAACGTCCTACCAAATTCATATATTGTTTATAAAAATAAAGATTTCAACTCATTATGTAATGTATTAGGAAATATTAATTCAAAAGATTTGAGTTCTCTTTGGGATAAGCAATATCGAGATATACAAATCTATGCATTAGAAGAAAATATGAAGAAGTTCGTTTTATTATATTCAAACATATGATGTACTATTAAATATATGAAAATTGAGTCAACAGATAAAGTAAAAAAAGGTCTCGCAGAAATGCTTAAAGGCGGCGTTATTATGGACGTTGTTAATGCTGAACAAGCAAAAATTGCTGAGAAATCTGGAGCTGTAGCAGTCATGGCTTTAGAAAGAATTCCTGCAGATATAAGAGCTGATGGTGGAGTGGCAAGAATGTCATCTGTCAGTGTAATTCAAGAAGTTATGGAGTCTGTATCGATACCTGTCATGGCCAAAGCAAGAATTGGTCATTTCGTTGAAGCACAGATGTTAGATTCATTAGGTATTGATTTTATTGACGAATCTGAAGTTCTTACACCTGCCGACGAAGTGAATCATATTAATAAACATAACTTTAAAGCTCCATTTGTATGTGGCGCTACTGGATTAGGTGAAGCAACGAGAAGAATAGCTGAAGGTGCTTCAATGATTAGAACAAAGGGTGAAGCTGGTACTGGAAATGTAGTAGAAGCTGTAAGACATATGCGAACTATTACTAATGAATTAAATGAAGTTATTGCATGTGATGAACATGAAATTGTTGCACTTAGTAAAAAATTTAGAGCACCACTTAATGTTTTAGAGGAAATCAAAGAACTTAATAAATTACCAGTAGTTAATTTTGCAGCTGGAGGGATTGCAACTCCAGCAGATGCTGCATTAATGATGCAATTAGGCTGTGATGGTGTTTTTGTTGGTTCTGGAATTTTCAAAAGTGGAGATCCCTCTGAAAGGGCAGAAGCTATTGTTATCGCAACCACTAACTTCAATGATCCTAAAGTTTTGGCTGAAGTATCGAAAAACCTCGGTGAACCTATGGTTGGTATAAATATTGATACGCTATCTGAGGAAGAGAAATTAGCTAGAAGAGGTTGGTAATTGAAAGTTGGAATACTTTCATTCCAAGGCAGTTTTCTCGATCATTCAAAGAGCATTTCTGAGATTGGTTTCAATCCATTATTAATTAAACAATCTAAAGATTTAGATTTTATCGATGCTCTTATTCTTCCTGGTGGAGAATCAACAGCAATGAAAAAAATTAACGAATTTAGTGGTCTACTAAGCAAATTAGATCAAATTATAAAAGATGGAATACCTACTTTAACTACCTGTGCAGGAACAATACTTTTAGCTAAAGAGGTCATTGGTGGTGAAGAGACTATCCCAAATATAGATATTGAAATTACACGAAATGCATATGGTAGACAAACAGAGTCATTTGAAGGTAATGTGAAGTTTTTTGAGAATGAAGATATTTATTGTTTTATAAGAGCACCAAAAATATCTAAAATTTTATCTGATGAAGTGGATATTATCGCAGAACATAATGATGAAATTGTCGGTGCTGCTCAAAAAAATGTTGTCGCACTTACATTTCATCCTGAACTGAACAATGATGAATATTATCTAAATTGGTTATATGATTTTATCCTGGAAGGTAAAAATGTCAGGTCATTCTAAATGGTCAACCATCAAAAGAAAAAAAGGAGCCAATGATGCAAAAAGAGGTAAATTATTTGCAAAATTAATTAAAGGAATAGAGGTAGCTGCTAAGAATGGAGGTACCGACCCAGCCGCTAATGCATCTTTATATCAAGCAATTTCAAAAGCAAAATCTAGTTCTGTACCCAATGACAATATAGAGCGTGCTCTTAAAAGAATAGACGGAAATGTTGATACAGGGGAGATATTTGAACTTACTTATGAGGGATACGGACCTTTTGGAGTAGCAATTTTAATTAACTGTTTAACAGATAATAAAAATAGAACTTCATCAGATGTAAGAGCAGTTTTAACTAAGAACAATGGATCAATGGGTAATCCTGGAAGTGTTAACTATTTATTTGATAGAAAAGCAATATTCCAATTTGATACATATGATGACGAACTTATTGAGTTTGGTATAAGTAACAATTGTTTAGAAATTCAAGAAAGTAAAAATTCTTTAACATTTGAGTATGACCCTAAAGATTTTAAAGATGTTTATGAATTATTTAACTCAAGTGCATACACTCCATCAAGCGCTGAAATAGCATATATACCATCTTCATCAATCAATTTAAAAGCTGATCAATTCGATAAAATAACAAAATTAATTGAAGCATTAGAAGAATTAGATGATGTGCAGGATGTATACGCAAATTTTGACATTGAAGAAAAAGAATTAGAGTCATTCCTTTCTGAATAATAAAAAGTAATATTTAGATATGGTAAATAAAGCAAAAAAACAGGGAACTACTTACGAGACAAATATAGTTAATAGACTAAATAAAAATAATAAATTCAAATCTCAAAGATTTGCTGAGGGCGGTTCAAAAGATTTAGGCGATGTGCAATTATTTGTAGAAGAAGAAGAATTTTTTATTGAAGCTAAATCAAGACAAAATTTAAATATTCACCAGTCTTTAGATAAAGCAATTGAAAAATCTGGAAGTGAAAATACAGTTTTATTTTGGAAAAAATTAAAAAAAAGAGACGGTAATTCTAGGAGATCGTCCGATGGCATGCCAGAAGTTGTTACGATGTCATATGATTTATTCATCAAATTATTAAATAAATAATGCCTTTTGAAGCAAAGGTTTACAATTACAAACTTCCTAAAGATTCCATTAAACAAGAACCTTATAAAGATCCAAATTTATCAAAATTATTGATTGCAGAATCAAAAGAGATAATTGATTTTGCAAATCTTATTTCTATTGTTCAAAGGCCATCTTTATTTATTATGAATAAATCAGAAGTGCAAAATGTAAGAATAGAAAGTAAGAAATCTACTGGTGGTTCGATAGAGGTTTTCATACTAGAGATTAAATCACAATTTGTTGCTGTATGTCTCATTAAATCAACAGATAAGAAGATTATAAATAAAAAATATGTACTTAAAGATTTTAATTTTGAAGTTATTGATATTTTGGATGAAACTTTCGAAATTAAATTCAATATGCCAGTAATAGATATAATCAATTCCTACGGACAAACACCACTTCCGCCATATATTAAAGATGATCCAGATAAATACGAATATTATAATAACCAGTTTGCCGATGGGGGATTTTCAGTAGCATCTCCCACAGCAGGATTACATTTTACAAATGAACAAATAGATAATTTAATTGATGCAGGCCATAAGTTTATTTTTATAAATTTAGATGTAAATATTGATACGTTTAAACCTGTTACAGAAAAATTTCTAGAAAATCATAAAATTCATAACGAGAATTATCAAATAAATAAAGAAGACTGGTATGACATATTAGATGCTAAAGAATCACAAGTTGATATATACTGCGTTGGTACTACTTCTTTAAGAGCAGTAGAATCAGCCTTCGTAACAGGAAAATTATCAAGCTCCACAGATTATTTTATCTATCCAGATACCAAAATTAACATTCCTGATTATTTGATTACTAATTTTCATGCACCTAGAAGCTCTCTTTTATCAATCGTTGATTGTATATATGGACCTAGATGGAAACACTTGTATAACTATGCCCTTGAAATGAATTTAAAATTTTTAAGTTTTGGTGATGCAGTACTATTTAAAGTAAATGAATAATATAAACCTTAAAACAATTGCGAATGATGGAAAAGCCAGAGTCAATGAAGTAAAAATTAACGGTAAGACATTTCAAACACCCTCCTTTATGCCTGTTGCTACTAGAGGTGCAATAAAGTCGCTTCCGCTTGATTATTTAAAAAAAACAGATGTTTTATTAGCTAATACATATCATCTTTTCTTACGTCCTGGTCTAGAAGTTATAAAAGAATTTGATGGTTTACATAATTTCATAGGTTGGAATAAATTAATACTTACTGATTCGGGAGGATTTCAAGGATGGTCAATTCCTAATAAATTTAAAGAAGATGGTATAGAATTTAAAAATATTTATGATGGTTCAAAGTTTTTTATGGACCCAATTTTATCAATGGATATACAAAATATTTTAAATAGCGATATCGCAATGATTTTGGACTCTTTGGTAGATATAGATAAAGATTATGACACTCAACTCCAGTCAATAAATATAACAAAGAAATGGGCTGAAACTGCAAGAAATTATCATTCAAATGATACACAATCTCTTTTTGGAATTGTTCAAGGAGGTAAATTCAATGAGTTAAGAGAAAAGTCAGCTTTAGATATGGTTTCACTAAATTTCGATGGTTATGCAATTGGTGGATTAGCAATAGGAGAAACCCCTACGGAAAGAAAAAACATTGTAGATTTTACAGTGGATATACTTCCAAACGATAAATTACGATATGTAATGGGTCTTGGAGATATTGAAGGAATGTTGGATCTTATAGAATTAGGCATAGATATATTTGATTGTGTATGGCCTGCTCGACTTGCTCGCCATGGAAAAATAATAAATAAAGGTAATTTTTTTAATCTAAAAAATAGTCAATTTAAAAACATTACAGAACCTCTAGTAGTTGATTGCAAATGTTATGTTTGCAATAACTTTTCAAAAGCATATTTAAGACATTTACTTATAAATGAATCAACCTCGTCATGGTTCTATTTAACATTGCACAACATATATCAGACTGAAAATATACTTTCCGAAGTAAGAAAAAGTATATTAAACTCAGAATTTGAAAACTATAAAGGAAGTATTTTAAATGGGTGACTTTATTGCTCTTATGCCTTTAATCACAGTTTTCTTATTATTTTATTTGATTCTTTATATTCCTCAACGAAGACGTCAAAAAAAACATAAATCCTATATTGAGGCCTTGAAAATTGGTGATGATGTAGTTACTGATTCAGGAATATATGGTAGGGTGACAAATATAAAAGAAGAAAGCGTCACACTAGTTCTTAAAAAAGGCGAAATCGAAATATTGAAAAGCAAAATACTTCACCAATAGACAATGAAAAGAATTATAAAACTATTATTTTTACCGTTACTTTCTGTAGGATTACTAATTTATGTATTTATGAATGCAATACAGCCTAAACTTGGTCTTGATCTACAAGGTGGAATATCAGTAATACTTACTGCTGAAGAAGACACTGAACCTGAATTAATCGAACAAGCTGTTGAAATCATGAGAACTAGAATTGCAGCATTTGGGGAAGTACAAGAACCCGAAATCTCCATAAGTGGTGAAAACTCCGTATTAGTACAATTACCTGGTTTAACAGATCAAGAGAAAGCTTTACAAGCCGTAGGAACGACAGGGCTTTTAACTTTTAGACCTGTTATTAATTCTTCATTGCAAACTGGCATTTCTCCAGCATTGACAATTAAAGAAAATCCTGAAGACCCTGAAAACCCAATTATTACTGCACTACCAGGTGTTGATGAATTAACTGGCTTATCTATAAATGATGATCCATCAACAACTTCATATTTATTGTCATTAAGAGATGGGTTTCCTATTATATATGAATTAGGTCCTGCTGAGCTTACAGGAAATGATATAGATGATGCATTAGCTGTATATCCACAAAATGAATGGGTTGTACAATTAAACTTTAAAGATGAATCCGCTGATAAGTTTACAGAACTAACAAAAGTTCTAGCATCAAATTTAGGTGACCAACGAAAATTAGCAATTGTATTAGATGAGGAAGTAATTTCAGCACCTCAAGTTGCATTTGATGTTAATCCTCAAATAGGAATAACTGGAGGTACAGCATCTATATCGATGGGAAATGTTGATCAAGGAGAATCCGCAAATAATCTTGCTGTAATTCTACGTTATGGTGCTTTACCGGTTTCTTTTGAGAGATCGTCTATTCAAAAGGTATCTGCTACTTTAGGTGAAAACACTCTCAATTTAGGTTTGCAAGCTGGCTTGGTAGGGCTCATTATTGTGAGTATATTTTTATTATTTTACTATCGTCTTTCAGGTTTAATAGCAATAGTTGGTTTAGGTTCCTTTGGTGCATTGTTTTACTCGGTCATATCACTTTTAGGTGAATGGCAAGGCTATACACTAACACTTGCTGGCATTGCTGGCGTAATTGTTTCTATAGGCCTTACAGCAGATTCATATATTGTTATATTTGAAAAATTAAAAGATGAATTAAAAATTGGTCGTTCATTTAATTTTGCAACAGAAAAAGCCGTAAAAGAGGCCTGGAACACAATATTAGTTGCGGACTTTGTATCAATAATTGCTGCTATTATTCTTTATTTACTTGCAGTTGGACCTATCAGAGGTTTTGCACTAACACTCGGTTTAGCAACAGTGTTTGATTTATTTTATACAAGAATGTTCATATCAACAGCTGTTCCAGTAGTGGGAAACATTACTGATAATCCACGATTTTATTTTCCTTTAAACAGAAAGGATATAGAGGATGTTTAAAAGGTTATTTTTAGGTACCACGCAAATTGATTTTAAAGATATAGGTCCTAGATTTTATAAAATTTTTATCATTGAAATAATAATTTTTGGTTCGATATTAATTGCCTCAGTTGTTGGATTTCTGTCATTAAATTTATCAGTGGATTTTACTGGCGGTACAACTTATCAATTAGATACTGAATACACTGAGAATGATATTGCTGATGTTCTAAGCAACTCTATTTTAGAAGTTTCTCGCTATCAAACATTTGAAAACTCTAATACAATAATATTTAGAGCTGTTGAGTCATCACAAGAGGATGAAACGGAATTTCTAAATTACTTAGGAAATAAATTTAATGTACCAACAGGTGAAATAGATTTCCAAAGAGTTGGTCCAACATTCGGACAAGATATTACAGAAAAAGGAATAAGAGCTTTAGTTATATTCCTGTCAATAATAGCTTTACTTATTTCATTTAGATATGAATATAAATACTCCCTTATTGCATTGGTTGCGTTACTTCATGATTTATTATTAACTTTTTCTATATATGTTCTAATTGGACTTGAGATTACGCCTTCAACAGTAATTGCACTTTTAACTATTCTTGGTTACTCCCTTTATGACACAGTTATATTATTTGACAAATTGAAAGATTCACAAAAAGCCTTTAAATTAAGTAACTTAAATAGAGAAGTTCTTAATAAAACATTTAATGAAGTTTTAATGAGAAGTATTAACACATCACTAACATCTGCTATCCCAATAATTTCAATTATCGTTATTGGTAATTATTTAGGTATTGAAGGTAATCTTGCTGATTTTGCAATACCTCTATTAATAGGTATAGTTTCTGGGACTTATAGTTCAATATTTGTAACTGTTCCATTTTTATCAAAAATAATTAAAACAAATTAATTTTAGTACCATTAACTTATGGCAACTATTAGTACGTCAAAAGAAGTAAATAAATTATATGACAAATTATTAGGGTACTTTAATCCTAAAGATCAGGCATATATAAATAGAGCATTCCAATATGCCTACGACGGTCATAATGGTCAAAATAGAAAATCTGGAGAACCATATATAACACACCCACTACATGTCGCTATTTATTTGTGTGAATTGAACTTTGATAAGGAAACAATTGCTGCAGCATTACTTCATGATTTAATTGAAGACACAGATATATCATACAAAGATATTAAAAAAGAATTCAGTGAGGAAGTGGCTGATATTGTTGATGGGGTTACGAAACTAGATAAGATTAAGTACAGCTCTAATGAAGAAGCAAAAGCAGATGCTATACGAAAAATGGTAATTGCTATGTCAAAGGATATTCGAGTTTTAATCCTCAAATTAGCCGATAGGTTACACAATATTCAAACTATTGAATTTCATCAAGATTGGAAACAGGAAAAAATTGCAAGTGAAACATTGTATGTATATGCACCATTAGCTCATAGATTAGGTCTTCAATCAATTAAACATGTACTTGAAGATAAATCATTCAAAATTCTGCATGCAAATCAGGATAAGGAAATAAAAGATATGATTTCAGAAAATAATCCGGATCGTGATTTCCAGATAGGTAATTCTATTGAAATTATTAAGACACTTTTGAGTGACAATTCTATGTCTGCAGAAGTGTATGGTAGGCCAAAACATAACTATTCAATATATAAGAAAATAGTTAATCAAGGACTTACTTTTAATGAAATTAATGATCTTATCGGAATAAGAATAGTAACAGATGATGTTAAAAACTGTTATACAATACTTGGTTTGATCCATGCTAATTTTCAACCTGTACTTGGAAGATTTAAAGATTTTATATCAATGCCAAAATTTAATCTTTACCAAAGTTTACATACAACAGTTCTAACTAATGATGGTACCAAGATGGAGATTCAAATAAGAACACACGACATGCACTACAGAGCAGAATACGGAGTTGCTGCTCATTGGAAATATAAAGAAAAACCTTCAAATGATCTAACTTCTTGGACTAATGAACTATCTGAAATTTCTAATGAGTATCCAGATCCAAATGAATTTTTACAGCACATGAAACTAGATCTTTATGAAAATGAAGTATTTTGTTTAACACCAGAGGGAGATGTTATTGCTTTACCACAAGGGTCTACTCCAGTAGATTTTGCCTTTGCAATTCATACCCAGGTAGGTGAGAAATTAATTGGAGCAAAAATTAATGGAAAATTAGTAAATTTAAGCAACCTTTTAAAATCTGGGGACACTATTGAAATATTAACAAGTAAAGACAAGGATAAAGGTCCAAGTAGGGATTGGTTAAATATTGTTAAAACTTCAAGAGCTAGATCAAAAATTAAACAATGGTATCAAAAACAAATGAAAAATGAAGATATCCAAAAAGGTAAAACAACATTAAATTCATGGTTAGATGAAAATCCTGAAATATTAGAAACTACATCAAAAGATCAATTGATGGATGAACTGTTAAAAGATTTAAAATTACCAAATTTAGAAACACTATACCAAAATCTTGGAAATGGTAACACAGGAATTAATTCAATAAGTAATAGAATTAATAAAATTGTATTCCCCAGTGAAATATCAGTTGATGAAGATTTATATTCACCTGAAATTAAAGAAGATTCAAAATCAGATTTAGTAATCGTTGAAGGATATGATGACATAAAAGTTCGTATGGGTAAATGTTGCGTACCTGTACCAGGTGATGACATCCTTGGCTTTGTAACTATTTCTAATGGTATAGCAATACATAGATCTGATTGTTTAAATGTACGAATAGATTCTACAAAAGGTGAACGAATAATTGATGTAAGTTGGGGATACACAGGAAATACAGGAATTGTTGTATGGCTAGAAATCGAAGCTATTGATAGGCCTTATCTACTTAGAGATGCAACAATAGCTATTTCTGATAATGGTGGAAATATATTGGTAGCTAAATCTGTAACAAGTAGTAAGCGAATTGTTAACCTAATATTTCAAGTTGAAATAAGTGACAATGATCAATTAGATGCAATCATAAATGATGCTAAGAACATTGAGAACGTTTTTGATGCTTCCCGCATATACCCAGGAAGAAAATGAGTTCTGTAATATATACATTTACAAGTTTCACAACATCGAACTCATATTTAGTAAAGCCATTTAACGATGAAAAATGTTTCATAGTAGACCTACCACCAGATTTAGATAATGTTATTGAATTTATTAACAATAAAAATTTAACTATTGCCGGTGCGTTAATAACACACGGTCATTATGATCACTCACTAGGCCTAGCAAGCTTTGAAGGTAAAGCATATATTAATTTAGATGATGAATTTTTAGCTAGAAATCCACAAGATCAAATTAGATCATTATTAGGAAGTTCATTTGAAGTAGGAGAGTACACAGGTGATTTAATTTCAATTTCAGAACTGCCAAGTGAAATTGTTAAAGTTCATAAAAATCCGGGCCATACCGCAGGTAGTGTTTCGTATGAGTTTTCTGCCGAAGGGTTGATATTTACAGGGGATTTTGTATTTAAAGATGGCATAGGTAGAACAGATCTACTTACAGGCTCTATGGATGAAATGAGAAAATCCATCAACAATACATTTCTAAATTTTAATGAAGAATATGATATTTTACCGGGGCACGGTCCTTCAGATAAGGTAAAAACGATAAAAGAAAATAATGAATTTATTAGGATGTTAGTAGATGATTGAACAGGTAAAAGGTACAAGAAATATCGCAAATGAAGATTCTGCGAAGTTTTTACATGTTAAAAATAGTTTTATAAATAAATTTTCTGATTACGGTTACAAATATGTCCAAACACCTTTACTTGAATATAAGGAATTATTTGATAAATCTATTGGAGAATCTTCTGAAATTGTCACAAAACAAATGTATGAACTGAAAGATAAAGGTGGTAGGGACTTAGTTTTAAGACCTGAAGGCACGTCAAGTGTAGTAAGGTATCATGCTGAATTTAATAAAGATAATACAAGTAAATATTCTTATTTTGGATCTATGTTTAGATATGAGAATCCTCAAAAGAATAGATATCGAGAATTTAATCAAGCTGGTGCCGAAATAATCGGATTAATTGATATTTATTCTGATTTTCAAATTATTAATGATTCGTTAAATTTTATTAATAATTTATTACCCGGAACAACACTGAAAATTAACACTATAGGAAGCACAGAAGATAGAGAAGCTTATGTAAAAGTTCTTCATGAATATTTTTCCAAAAATAAAGAAAAATTATCAAAAGAGAGTTTAGAAAAAATTGAAAATAATACATTGAGAATACTTGATTCCAATAACCCAGAGGATAGGGAAATAGTTAATAACGCACCTACAATTAACGAATATATAAACAATGATTCAAAAGAAAATTTTGATAACCTCCTAAGCTTACTTGATAATTCTCAAATAAATTACGAGATAGACTACTCACTGGTTAGAGGTTTAGATTACTACAATGATTTAACTTTTGAATACCACACAAAAGAAAGTGTAGTAGTTGGTGGAGGTGGTAGATATGATAATCTAGCCAAAATACTCTCTATTGGTGACTTTAACGGTGTAGGGGTTGCGTTTGGTGTAGAAAGGATAATGAATTTACTCTCTGACATTAAAATATCATCTAAGTACTATCTGCTTGGCACAAAAATTGATAATCTAACTAAATACTCAAAAATTTTGGATGATAATAACATCATTTACAATAAACCATCTAGAGTTTCTAAAGAAAATTCACAATTTAAAGAAGCTAAAAAGTTAAATGCAGAATATTTGATAAATGCAGATGAAGATACAATTAAGAACTTAATAACAAACGAGACAGAAGCATTTGATATAGAGGTTATCCTTGAACATTAAAGATTTAGAAAATTTAAAAACCGGACTAGAAGTAGAAGAACTTACCGGATGGGTTGATAATATACGAGACCATGGTGGTTTAACTTTTGTTGATTTACGAGATTTTACAGGTTTTATTCAACTAGTTTTTGATAAAAGTGGTGACGTAGATACAAAATTGAAAAATGAATTCTATATATCAATTAACGGTATATTCAAAAAAAGAGATGAAGCATTAATAAATGATAAAATTTTATTCGGCGATTATGAAATAGAAGTAACAGACCTCAAAATTATTAATCAAAGTAAAACACTTCCATTTCAAATTGAAGATTCAATAGAAACTGATGAAAATATACGTTTGAAATATAGGTATTTAGATTTAAGACGACAACCTATGAAAGTCAACATCATGACTCGATCGAATACGTTTAAAAGTATTAGATCCATAATGAATCAATTAAATATATTTGAAATAGATACACCAACTCTTATTAAATCAACACCAGAAGGTGCAAAGGATTTCCTAGTACCATCGCGTAAATCTCCAAGTAATTTTTATGCTCTTCCACAATCGCCACAGATGTATAAACAGTTATTTATGATGTCAGGTTTTCCTAATTATTATCAAATAGCTAAGTGTTACAGAGATGAAGATTCTAGAAAAGATAGACAACCAGAGTTCACTCAATTAGATTTAGAATTTTCTGACGCTAGTCCAGAATTAGTAAAATCAAAAGTTGAAGAGATTGTAAAGTTTGTATTTAGTGATGCTTATGATTGCAAAATTAAAACACCATTTAATACATTAACTTATGAAGAAACTATTAATTTATATGGTACTGATAAACCAGATTTGAGAATTGAAGAAAAAATATTTGATATCACAGATATTTTTACTGATACATCTATTAATTTCCTTAATGACATTTTGTCCTCACAAGGATCTATTAAAGCCTTGCACACAAAAGAATTGCTGACTCGAAAACAAATAGACGATTTAGACACTGAAATTAAGGAACTAGGCTCTAATGGTTTAGGGTGGTTTAAAATTGAAGATACCAATATCAGT
>CACOLU010000012.1 GCA_902628045.1 uncultured Candidatus Actinomarina sp.
GGACAGATTCTGCAGTTAGAAGATATATTGTTGATGCTGGTGAAGTTTTGGAAGATCTCAATAATCTAGTTAGAGCTGATGTAACAACTAAAAATAAACAAAAAGCACAAGAAATTTTTGAAAAGCTTGATGAGATGGAAACAAGAATAAAAGAAGTTTCAGAAAAAGAAGAAATGTCAAAACTTAGACCACCAATTAGTGGTGATGAAATCATGAGTCTTTTTGATTTGGAACCAGGCCCAAAAGTAGGGATGATAATGAAGGCCCTATACGAGCAAAGAATAAACGAGGGCGAAGTGTCTAAAGAGGAAGCAGTAAAGCTGGCAAGGGAAACATTCGATAATTTATAATTGTATAAATATTCATTTATATGTATATTTATACAATGAAGAAATCAACCATTCAAAGACAAAGATTAATTGCAGATTTTATAGATTCAGAAAACGTCTCTTCTCAAAATCAACTCAAGGGGCTTCTTAAAAAGAATCATATTCAAATTACTCAAGCAACACTATCTAGAGATCTAAATGAACTTGGAGCAATCAAGAAAAGATTAAAAAATGGAAGACTAGTTTATGTGCTTCCTAAAAATCAAGACAACAATGCACAGGTTAAAATTGCGAAAAAAGCATTAGAAGATTTTGTACTCGACGTAGAACCAGTTTCAAACCAAGTTGTTGTTAAAACTACAACAGCTGCTGCACAAGTGATTGCAGAGTCTATTGATAATTTATATATTGACAATATTGTTGCTTCAATTGCAGGAGATAATGTTGTATTAATAATTTCTACTGATGAATCAAACGCAAGAGAAGTAGCAAAGACGATTGAGGATAATATAAAATAAATTAATGCTGCTATTTTCAGAATACGATAAAAGTTTAGAAAACATCTACATAAGCCAACCGGTTGTAGATATAAATCTTGGAGACACAAATAACTATTTGGTCAGGTTTCCAAAGTTTAAGAGAGTTACTCACATGATTCTTGCGTTTGATGCGGAAAATTTATTTTTAAAATCAAAGAGTTCTTACGGTTATTTTTTTAATTTAGAGTCACTATTGACTGATTTAGAGGAAAAAGAAAACAGAGGTTATTTTGTTGTTGCTGTGACCTCAAACTCTAGCAGGCAAAAACAATACAATCCCTACCCAAGAGGCGAACAAGAAAACTTTGCAACTATGCACATAGAATCCATATTAGAAGATCACCTACCTCAGATTTATGGTGATTACGACATAAATGTATCTAATTTAAAAAAAATTGTCATGGGAGCATCGATGGGAGGGTTAATGTCAATAAAGACGGGTATTCTAAATCCATCTTTTGAGAACATAGTATCTCTTTCTCCAGCATTTTGGTTTGGATTTCCAGGGATAGTTAACGATCTAAATAACTTAAGTAAAAAATCTATTTGCAATTTATCAGTTGGAACAAAAGAGGGAGATATTTTTGGTGATCAAGTAAAAAACATATTTCCTAAAGAATGGGATTTAGATTTTTCAAACAATAACGATTTCTATGTTTCTGGTGTTAGAAAAATTGAAGAGGAACTTAAATTGAACAACATTAAAACTAATTTCGTTTTCAAAGAAAAAGGCCAGCACAACGAAACACACTGGAATCCAATTCTTCGTGAATTTTTAGTGTCAATATAAAAACCACTAGCTTTTTTATTGCTTGATAGATTATTCTTATTCAGTGATGGGTAATTCAAAAATTGCCAGAGAAAACTTGGCAAAACAATTAAAAAATGGAGCTGTAATTCTACATAGTGGCGGCATAGTTTATAGAAACAACGACACTTGGTATCCATTTCGACAAGATTCAAATTTTTATTATTTAACAGAATGGCCTGAACCTGATGCTCATGCTGTAATCCTCATTAAAGACTCAAAACCTGATTTGCACTTATTTGTTCAAGATAGAAATGAGGAAATGGAGACATGGGAGGGGAAACGTATAGGTCAGTCTGGTGCGGTTGAAGAATATGAAGCTTCAAAAGCTTATTCATTTCAAGACTACGAAAAAATACTTCCGAATTTGCTCAGAGGATTTAATGATATTTATTGTGATTACTCTTCAAATAATTTCGAAAAATATGACAAGAAAGTACTTACTCATGCAGTTCCGTATGATCAACGAGGTGCTGATTTCAGTAACGCAACACTGTACTCACTACAACCATTAGTTTCAGAGCTTAGATTAATTAAAAGTGATAGAGAGATTGAGCTACTAACAAAAGCCTGTGATATAACAGTAGAAGGCCATATTCATGCAATGAAAACTGCAAATGCTGGAATGTACGAGTATCAAGTTGGTGCAGAGATGGAAAGGATATTTTTTGATAGAGGTGCAGAAAGATTAGGCTACCCTTCAATAGTTGCAGGAGGTCACAATGCTTGCATACTTCATTACTCAACAAATAGAGATCAGCTTGATGAAGGAAGCCTACTTCTAATTGATGCAGCAGCCGAGTATGGAATGTACTCTTCTGATGTCACCCGTACTTTTCCCGTATCTGGAAAATTTACGTCACCTCAAAAAGATATATACGAAGAAGTGTTAAAGGTACAAAAAGAGGGTGTAGAAGGAGTAGTTGTGGGTAACTCCATGAAAGAAGTACATCAACAAACTATAAAAACTTTATCTGAATCATTGGTTAATTTAAAACTAGTTCCACTTGGCATAGAAGAGACAATCTCAATGATGCATTTTTTTGAATTCTTTATGCACGGAACTGGGCACTGGCTAGGTCTCGACGTACATGATGCTGGAAGTAATGAGGTAGACGGACAACCAAGAGAGTTTGAGCACGGAATGGTGACAACTATAGAGCCAGGTATTTATATAAGACCAACGAAGCCTGTTATAGAGTTTCCTTTACTTGAACGAGATCCAAATAAAATTAGAGAGCGTAGAAAAGTTTTGGGCATGGAAAAAGCTACAAAAATAGAAAAAGAAGAAATAATGAACGCCAAGACAGTAAAACATGAAATTCCTAAAGATCTTTTAGGTATTGGTGTAAGGATTGAAGATGACATAGTTTGTACCAACAGTGGACCAGTTAACCTCACAGAGAACACACCAAAAACAATTGAAGAAATAGAAGCAATTACAGCCTAAAAAATGTCCTCTCCAAGATTAATTTACTCAATTTATGAAAACCGTTTACGAAATAAATTACTGAACGAAAATTTACCCAAACATATCGGTTTAATTCATGATGGTCATAGAAGGTACGCAAGAAAAGAAGGGTTACTTAGTTTTGAGGTTTCATATAAAATTGGGATGACAAGACTCAAAGAGTGTATTGGGTGGTGTGATGAAGTAGGAATTGATTTCATCACAAGTTGGCTTTTATCACGAGAAAACCTATCAAGACCAGCTGAAGAATTAGAACCATATTTCCAAGTTTTAAATGAGCTCTTCGAAGAGCTATTGATTGACGATGTTGTTGATAATTTTAAAATTGAATTTATTGGAAGTACAGATCTTTTACCAGATTTTTTACAGGACACTATTAAACAACTCAAAGAAGTAAGAGGAGGAGGACAAAAAACCTTAACCATTGCTTTAGGTTATGGAGGACGTCAAGAAATTTTAGATGCCATTAAAGGATTAATTGATCAAAACAGGAACGATGAGAATGATTTTGATGAATTAATTAAAAATGTAACAGATGAGCAACTACGAAAACATTTGTACTCTCCTGAAACACCAGATATTGATCTAATAATTAGGACAAGCGGAGAGTCAAGGTTGTCAGGTTTTTTATTATGGCAGAGTGCTTATTCAGAGGTAATTTTTCAAGATGTTTATTGGCCTGAATTTAGAAAAATTGATTTTCTTCGGTGTCTCAGAGAATACTCACAAAGAGAGAGAAGATTTGGAAAATAATATATTAACAAATGATTGATATTGAAAAAATACGTGCTGAAACTCCGGGGATAGAATTTACAACACACGTTCTTGCTTGTGGATCTTCTCTTATGCCCAAAAAAGTTGTTGATGCGATTATAGAACACACTCAACTAGAGGCTCAAATGGGAGGGTATGAAGCAGAGGCAAGAAAAGCTGAGGAGCTGAACAAAATATACGACATAGTTGCAAAACACATAGGTGCAAGCTCTCACGAAATTGCACTCATGGAAAATTCAACTGTAGCATGGAGCCATGCCTTCTATGCACTACCTTTTAATTCAGGTTCAAGAATACTTACATCAGAAGCAGAATATGCCGCAAATTACGTAGCTTTTTTACAACGTGCAAAAAGAGATAATTTAACAATAGAGATAGTTCCATCTGATGAAAGTGGAACTTTAGACGTAAACGCTTTGGAATCAATGATCGACGAGAAAGTTGGCTTGATTGCTATTTCTTGGATTCCAACAAATGGAGGTTTAGTAAACCCAGCAGAAAAGGTGGGTCAAATCGCCAAGAAATATAATATACCTTATCTATTAGATGCTTGCCAAGCAGCAGGTCAAATGTCCATAGATGTAAAAAAAATTGGATGTGATTTTTTATCAGCAACCGGAAGGAAATTTCTACGTGGCCCAAGAGGTACTGGTTTTTTATACATTAAAGATAAATGGCTAAGCACAATCGAACCAGCCATGATTGATCACTTTGGTGCTCCTTGGATTAGAAAAGATATCTACGAATTACGGGAAGATGCAAGAAGATTTGAGACATGGGAAAACTCATATGCACTTCGAGCCGGTCTCGGGGAAGCAATAACATATGCTGATGATATAGGTATTGGATTAATTCATGAAAGGGTCCAGTTACTAGCTAGGTTAAACAGAAAACTTCTTTCAGATATTAAAAATGTTCAGTTGCGTGATATTGGTACTGAGCAGTGTGGAATTATTAGTTTCTCTATTGAAGGAAAAAAAGACCCTAAAAAAATTGTTGATCAAATGTCTGAAGCAGGCTTTGCTATAGGTTTAGTCGAGCCAGAAAGTACACTTATAGACTCAGAGAAAAGAAACCTACCCACATTATTACGTATGGCCCCACACTATTACAACACGGAAGAGGAAATCGAAAAAACCGTAAAACAAATTAGCTTGTTGTTGTAAGCCTTCTTTAACTATAATAAGTTTTCATATATGCAAAACTTTCTAGAATCTACAAACTTCACAAGCATCTTTATTGGATTGGTTGTTTTAAAATTCCTTTTAGAAACATATTTAAAAGTTAGAAACCTTAAATCGATCGAACTTAACAAAAATGCTATTCCTGAAAGGTTTGTAAATGTTGTTACTGAGGAAGAGTACAAGAAATCAATAGACTACAATGTTGACCGAATTAGATTTCAAATCTTCACAGCTTTATTTGGTGCTGTAGTATTGATAATTTTTACTTTGGGAGGATTATTTAATTTTCTAGCTGAAATAGTGGTTTCTTCGACTTCATCAGATGTTCTCGGAGCAGTTTTATTAGGACTTTTACTCTTGGTAGTTGAGCAGGTAATTTCAATTCCAATATCTATATACTCAACATTCGTTATAGAAGAAAGACACGGCTTCAACAAAACAACAACAAAAACATTTGTGATAGACATTTTTAAAAGTTTGTTGATATCCGCAATTATCTCATCAGTTATTTATGCAACTGTAATTTACATAGTTGTAAATTTAGGAGATAACTGGTGGATATACGCATTTGGAGCTGTCTTTACCCTCCAAGCAATTATTTTCTTTCTCTATCCAGTATTAATAATGCCACTGTTCAATAAATTTGAACCACTAGATAATGAAGAATTTAAAAAGCCAATAGAAAAATTATTGAAAAAAGTTGATTTTAAATCAAAAGGATTATTTGTCATGGATGCAAGTTTACGAAGTACGCATGGCAATGCTTTTTTTACTGGATTTGGAAAGAATAAAAGAATTGTATTTTTTGACACACTGTTAAAAACAATTACTCCAGATGAAATGGAAGCAATTCTTGGTCATGAATTAGGACACTATAAATTGGGGCACATAAGGAAGACACTAATTAGCTCCTTAGTATTTGGTTTTATTGGTTTCTATATACTAAGTGAAGTACTCAAAAGTAACAGCTTCTTTCTTGATCATGGGTTAGAATCTTTAACTGTCTATTCTAAGTTTTTACTATTTTATTTGGTTGCTGGTTCATATACATTTTTTACTAAACCTTTCACATCAGCACTATCTAGAAAAAGAGAATTCGAAGCTGATGATTTTTCATTTCAATTTACTGACGGAGAGTATATGATCTCTGGTTTGTTGAAACTTAGTAAAGACAATGCTTCTAATTTAACTCCAGACCCTCTATATAGTTCTTACTACTACTCCCATCCTCCAATTGCAGAAAGAGTTGCCAGCATAGAAAATAAGTTAAAATAAGCATATGAGTACAGCTGACGAAATAAAAAAGTTAAATGACCTGCTTAGAGACAGGGTTATCACCCAAGAAGAGTTTGATTCACAAAAAGAGAAGTTACTAGATTCTTCCACAACAACAAACTCAACAGATTGGCTAGCTTTATTTTTACTAACTTTTTTTGTTGGTGTTCTAGGTGTCCATAGATTTTATGTTGGAAAAATAGGTACAGGAGTTCTTATGCTTATTACCCTCGGTGGATTAGGAGTATGGTACTTGGTAGATTTATTACTTGTTGTGACGGGGCAATTTACTAATAAAGACGGTCAAAAAATCCCAAGAACCTAACTGTCTAAACTGATCCAGTAAACACCACCAGCTCTTGTTCCAGCATATAAGATTCTATTTTTTTCTGATAATTCAAGAGAGAAAACACCGAGGTGCTTCAAGCCCATATTAAACTCTTCCCATGTTGTTCCACCATCGGTACTTTTGTAAACTCCAAAATCTCCCAAGACGCCTCTACTTTCTGAGAGTCTAAAATAATCTACAGTCCCTATATAGATATTGTTACTATTTTGTGGATCAACAATAATATCTCCTACGCCAAAAGATTTTGGAATGGAAGAGACAGTCAATTTTTTCCAACTATCTCCGCCATCTGTACTTTTGTAAACTCCGTCGTCATCTGTTCCTAGATAGAGTGTCTCAGAATTATTAGGATCCACAGTCAATATATTGGTTTCAAGGCTATCAAGTCCATTGTTAATTTGAGTCCAGTTATTACCACGATCAGTACTTTTAAACACTCCTGCTCCGTCACCTACTTTATCTGTATATTCTGTAGCTCCCTGAGTAGTTGCATAAAAGACATTATTGTTGTTTGGATCAACTATTAATTTACTTACATGAACATCTCTTACGAAACCATCATCAGAATTTCTCCAAGATTCTCCGTTGTCTTCTGATCCAGTTAACCCCACACCTTCTTTTGAATATTGATCTCCACCACTACCTACAAGAACTTTGAATGGTTCTTCTTTCTCCACAACAATTCCGTGATAGTGACAATTTCCACCTTCATCTTCATCATCACAAAGATCCGAATCTCCTATAACCCTCCAAGATTCCCCAGCATTTGTTGATTTATAAACCCCTCCGTTAGTTGTTGTAAATATTGTTTCTGGGTCTTCAGGGTGAGTTGCTAGCTGCATACCGTACCAATTTTTTATACCAAATGAAGCAAAACCCCAGTTTTTGCCACCATCTATACTCTTAAAAATTCCTAGATTATAAGTTGTTGCATACATAGTTCCATCCAATGCAGTAATTAGATCTACAACTTCAGAACCTACAAAACCTGTATTTGTTTCAATCCAAGTTCTACCATTGTCGTAAGTTCTGTATATACCTTGAAGACCTGCCATAAACACCTCAGTCTCACTTTCACCAAACGTTATTATTTCCACACCAACGTCGGGAATAATAGGGTGTTCTTTTGTGTCTAAGAAGACATCAGATGAAATTCCAGCATCTTTACTCACAAATGTTTCTCTTCCGAAAACCGAGTAAATTTCTGAATCATCATATTCATTTATATACACACCACCCTCTGATGGGTCTCCGGTAACTTCTTCAAGTAATTTCCAGCTTTCACCTCCGTCAGTACTTTTATAAATACCAGGACAATACTTGGAGACACTTTCTTCATAATCAGGATCATCATTATCTACATCGGAACAATCTGAAAATGTATAAAGTCCAATTCTCACATAAATTATGTTTGGATTATTTGGATGAATTGCCAAACCTTTAATATCTGATCTATGGAAAGTGTCACTTAAAGACTCCCAAGACGAGCCTCGATTATTACTTTTTAATAGCAAATTACTTGTACCAACAAATATATTGTCATTATCAGATGGACTTACATAGAGAACAGTTACTTTATCTATATCTTCTTCCTCTAGTTCTTGTCCTTCTTCTAGCTCGATTTCTTTAAAAACTCCTTTTGGTATGGAGGATGATTTTGTCCATGAGGTTCCAAAATCATTAGATATAAATATTGCTGAATTTTTTTCAGGAGTACAATCGTCTTCACCTTTTTCATCTTCACAGTCTTCTCCATTTGGAAAATATCTTCCTGCTACATACAGAGTAGAAGTATTTTGCATACCTATAGCAATTCCTGAATATTGTGAACCATCTATTTCTGTTTCATTCCAAGTTTCTCCACCATCTTTAGAAATAAAAACACCTGAATCTGAATTACTTGTTGCTTCGGTATAAAACGCTACTTGATTGGAATTTGATGCATCAACAACAACCCCACCCATGTTTCCACTTATAGTTTTTTTCAACTCCCATGTAAATTCTTTATTATCTACTAAATAAAGATTGCTATCGGAGAGTCCAGAATTGTCTGTTGTAGTTACCCAGTAACCATCTGAACTTTTAAAAATACTCGTAATTGTTCCACCAAAAGGTCCATTTACTTGATTCCATCTAGATGAGCTTAAAGTTGGGTCTGGTAAATTAGGTAATTCTGGAGGTATAAAATTTATAGTTTCCTCATCATCAATTTCTTCTTCACCCTCCTGATTATCGTTTTCTTCTTCATCCTCCTGATTATCGTTTTCTTCTTCATCCTCCTCATTAGAGGATATCTCTACCAATTCAGGACCAGAGGAATCATTGCTTGAACAGGCGGAAACAATTAAAAAAAACAAAATTAATAAGATTAATTTGTTACTATTTTTTATCATCAATGACGATGTTAGTCTTGTAAAATATACGTTGCCTGAATATTTTACGGAACACTTAATACAAACAAAGCTTGAAGTGTCAATGCAACTGTTATAAATAAGAAAATATATTGGGTTTTATCACTTTGTTGATGGCCAAAGATTTTTACTGCTAAATCATGAGCTAATACCACACTTATCATATGTCCAGCAAGTGTCACAATCACCATAATTGTCCAAAGCACAACAGGTTCTAAAAAGTAATCAACGGTGGCATTCTGTATATTAAAAAGATTCCATCCAAAACCAAGCGGATCATTAAGTCTGTATAAAACTGTTTGTGATTCAAATAAAAGAAGTCCTAGGTAGTGGGTGACATGATATGCAAAGGCAATTGGAAGCATTGTGTGACCAAACTTGAGTGATATTTCATTTAATTCAATATCTTCTTTACTTACTTTGATTGCGAAATAACAAGCAAACCTGTAAAAAACTATCACGATTAAATTCATTGAAAGGAACGCAATAGTTGAGAAAAATGTTTCGTAAGTTCTTGATCCAAAAGTATTAAACCAAAAAGTTGTCTCTCTTAACCCATCGTAAGTAACAGTACCAATCATAAGAAGTATAAAATACTCCATACCTTTTAATTGTGCGAGGTTTGCTAAGTTGTTTAAGAGAGTTTTAAAAACAGGAGCTTTATTCGTTACTCTCATTTTGCTATAAAGATGATGCAAAAGAAGCAAGGGATCAACTTCAATAATTGTTTTTTTAAAATACTTCTGCAGTGTTGACACTGTAAGAAATAAAATTAAGAATACAATACCTATGTGTCTTGGGTTTCCTGGTTTACTCCAAACTAGCTCAAACCAGGTCAAACAAATAAATAAGAATGCAGCAGGGTAGACATTTTTCGGCTCACCTTCTCTATTAACCAAAATTGAAAGAGGATTAAATTTTGCATATAGATCGCCAAAAAGAAGCCCTAGAACAGGCACTCCAATCCACAAAAACACCCATAAAATTAGTGGAGTTATTGAGACTGTTGCAGCCTCGTTGTTTGCTAATCCAGGGACTATTAGTAATGCTAAAATCAACAACCCAAATAATTTTCCACTCGATGTTTGTTTTGTTGAAAAAAGAGTTTCTTTTGAGGTCAAAATTGACTGCTTCCAGGAAACTTTTAAAAACACAAAAGTAATAACAATAGTTAGAACTGCTGCATTAAGAACCATGTTGAATGGTATGGGTAGGTCACCTACATTTATTATTCCGTGATGTAGCTGAGGAAAGTTATTCAATATTTATTCTTTCTAAGTTCACGATTTATTGTAAAATTAGATTGATTATAAACAGGGTATTTTTATGTGTGTTTTATGTAATTTAACTCAAAATGATATTGTAGAAGCTGCATTAGCGGTTCAAAATACTGTTGATAATGACCACATGACAATCCCATTAAAAATTGCAGTAGAACAACTCCACACATTTGATGTAATACAGTCAATGTTATTGAATGCTAATTTGATTGCTTTAATTTTTTAAAATTTATTTACAGTTAGCACATTCTTCAGTACATAACCCGATCATTTCAACTCTATGATCTTTGATTTCGAAGTTAAAGTTTTTCTGAATCTTTTCAATTTCTTTAGTGAGCATTAACTCAAATTCGTCACTAAGTTCAACATCAATAACTTCACCACAGTCACTACAAAAAAGATGATGATGATGGGGGTGGTCTTCAAGTATAAGTTCAACAACTGTTGAGTTATCAGGTGAAGTAAATTCATTCAAGATATTTATTCTTTTTAGATCATTCAAAACCCTATACAGTGTTGACTTTGCAACACTATCTTTAAGCTTTAACTGAAGTTCATCAATGGTAATAGGATTGCCAAATTCCAAAAGGGCCTCAAGAACAAGAATTCTTGGATTGGTTATAGAGACACTATGTTCTGATAATATTTTTCTAGAGCTATTAGACATGGTTTTAATTATACTTTCAAATTTTAAAAAAATGAGATAAATTCTCATTTATCCTTGACAAACTAATAAATGAGACTTATTCTCATTTATTGTAATTAGAAGGAGACTTAATTGAAAAACAATAAGTTATTTAAATTTGGCGTAATAGCACTTTCAATAGTGCTTGTTGCTTGTGCCAGTGGTAGCTCAGACGAAGCTGGCTGTCCGGTAATAGAAGACAGAAAAATTAATGTTGTAGCAACAACCCCTATGATTGGTGAATTTGTTAGCCAAGTAGGCGGTGATAATATAAACCTCACTGTCATAATGCCATCTGAGGCGGATCCACATACATACGAACCAGCACCTCAAGATGCTGGAACTATTGCGGATGCTGATTTAGTTTTTTTCACTGGGTTAAAATATGAACCGGCAGCAGTTGTTAAATTGCTTGAAAGTTCAGCATGTAGCGCAAATGTTTTGGCTGAAGTTGGTGAAAACGTTTACCCTATTGAGTTTAAAGAAGGCGGACATGACGACCATGGAGATCACGGCGAAGAAGGTCATGATGATCATGATGACGAAGAGGGCCATGATGAAGAAGAAGGTCATGATGACCATGACGGACATGAAGGACACGACCACGGAGCATACGATCCCCACTTCTGGTTTGATCCAAATAGAGTTGTTTACGCAACTGAATATATTGAGAGTAAATTAGTTGAATTTGATCCAAGCAATTCTGCAAGCTATGAATCAGCAGGAAATGCTTATACAGATGAACTAAAAGGTTTGATAGGTCAAGTATCTGACTTAATATCTACAGTTCCATCTCAAAATAGAAAACTTATAACAACTCATGAATCGTTGGGATACTTAGAAGCTAAATTCGGACTAGAGGTACTTTCCACAATTATTCCGAGTCTTGATTCAGCGAATGAAATATCACCCGCAGAACTAGTAGACGTTATTGATGTCATTGAAGACAACAATGTAAAAGTTATCTTCATTGAAGCCGAAGCGCCTTCAGTGTACGCAGAGACAATTGTTGCAGAAACAGGCATTAAAGCAGTTGATGGCTTATGGGTTGAGACTTTAAAAGCAGGTCAATCATATCCTGACTTTTTAATCGCGGCCGTTGAATTAATTGTAGATAATTTAAGAAACGCTGATTAAGTTAGTTGTAGATAACTTTCAATGGCTTTAAGAGAGGTATCACAATGGATACTAAAGAAGTAAATAGTGCAAGCACCCCGCTGATAATTTCAGATGGGTGCTGTGTACATTTTGGAAACACTCCTGCTTTGGAGAGTGTTAATTTTTCTATAGATAAAGGAAAAAAAGTTGCAGTTGTTGGACCTAATGGTGGTGGAAAGTCAACATTGTTTAATGCTATAGCAGGATTAGTGCCTCTTGAAGAGGGCTCACTTACTATTGAAGGGAAAAACCCTGAAGATTCAAAAGGTGCTGTCAGTTATGTACCTCAAAAAGATCTAATAAACTGGAATTTCCCGCTTTCAGTAAAACAAGTTGTGGAGATGGGTTTAATAAATAGGAAAACAATAAGTATTTTTTCAAGAAAAAAAATTAATAATAAAATTAAAGAAGCTCTTAAAAATGTTGGTCTTCTTGAAAAAATAGATGAAAATATTAAAAGCCTATCAGGTGGGCAGATTCAAAGAGTCTTAATTGCGAGAGCTTTAGCTCAAGATGCAGACATATTGTTGCTTGATGAAGCTTTCAGTGCAGTTGATATTGGAGCACAAGAAGATATTATGCAGTTGATAAACAGTATAAATCTCGATGGAAAAACTATTTTAATTGCAACACATGATGTAAATAATTTAGAAGATAAGTTTGATGAAGTTCTTTGTCTTAATAAGCATTGCTGTGCTTATGGAGACCCCTCTGAAGTATTAACACCAGAAGTCATTCAAGAGATGTATGGCTCTCATATCGACCTAATAAACAACGCACATTTACCAACCAGTAAAAACGATGATTGATATTTTTTTAGAACCATTTAAATATGACTTTATGATTAGATCTTTAATTACAGCAATTGCCTCAGGTGCAATGCTTTCAACACTGGGTCCATTCACAATTAATAGAAATATGGGTTTTATGGCTGATGCTATGGCTCATGCAACGCTTCCAATTATTGCAGTTGGTGTATTTTTAGGATTTAGTATTTCTGAATTAGGAGTACCAGCAGCCATATTAATTGCAGTACTGCTTGGTGTAATAATTAAAAATACAAATGTAGGTGAAGACACAGCCATTGGCATTATTTTTTCATCTTTTTTTGCTTTAGGTTTTGTATTGATATCTTTGTTGAATGTAACAATAAATTTAGAAGACTTATTATTTGGCCAAATCCTTGCTGTTAATACATCGGATGTTTATATAGTTGTATTTTTACTTTTACTTGTGGTCACAATAGTTTTATTATTTTTCAAGCAATTATTGTTTTATTCATTCGACCCCATAGGGGCTGAGGTAAAAGGCTTGAATACTTCTTTTTTAAATTATCTATTTTTAATTCTTTTATCAATTGCAATTGTAGGTTCATTGCAAACAGTTGGAATTATCTTGGTACTAAGTATGCTCATTATTCCAGCTGCGGCTGCAAAGCTAGTATCAAACACTTTTGTTACTTCTATAAAAGTGAGTATTGTTTTTGGAGTAACCGCATCAATTACTGGATTATATCTTTCATATTTTTTCAACCTACCTTCAGGCCCATCAATGTCACTTGTTGCAACTGCAATATTTGTTGTAGCTTTTTTATCAAATAAAATAAGAAAAAAAGGCTCTCTAGCAACAGTTACAATTTCTTAATAAAGTAAAACTATATGACTGAAGAGACATATTCTTGACAAAATATCATATATTTGGTTTATATATAATATTGAACGCATGGAAAAAATAATACATTCAGTAAATTTAACTAAAGTTTATGGTGAAAAAGAAACAAGTGTAACTGCATTAGACAACATAACAATTGAATTTATAGAGAATCAATTTACCGCAATTATGGGACCATCTGGTTCTGGTAAATCTACTTTACTTCACTGTTTAGCAGGTTTAGACAGACCTTCATCAGGAGAAATATTTTTGAGAGATCAAAATATATCAACATTAAACGACAAACAACTTACAAAAATTAGGAGAGATAGTTTCGGCTTTGTATTTCAAGCGTTTAATTTAATTCCTACTCTGACAGCTGAGGAAAACATAACATTACCTGCATCAATAGCAGGTAGAAAACCTGATATTGACTGGGTAAATACTGTGGTTGAAACTGTTGATATTGGTGATAGGTTAACACATAGACCAAACGAACTATCTGGTGGACAGCAACAAAGGGTTGCAGCAGCAAGAGCTATGGCAACTAAACCAGAGGTTATATTTGCAGATGAGCCATCAGGAAATTTAGATTCAAAATCAAGTAAAGAGCTACTTGCATTTATGAAATCAGTAGTTGACGAGCTTAACCAAACAATAATTATGGTAACTCATGATCCGTTTGCTGCATCATTTGCTCAAAGGGTTGTAATGTTAAAAGATGGGAAGATTGCAAGTGATTTAAGTGGTCCAACACAAGAAGAAATTGTTTCAGAGGTTACAGCATTGACTAATATCTAATGTTTGGATTTACAAAACGTCCTTTATTTTTAATCGCTTGGAAAAACTTAAAGACCTATCCGGTTAGAATTTTTTTAACAACATCTTCAATAATTTTAGGTGTCGCTGTCATTATCGCTTCAAGCATTTTTTCAGAAAGTAACAAGTCTGCTTTCGACAATTTATTTTCTGGAATTTATGAAGGAGTAGATTTAGTAGTTCAGCCTATTCAAGAAGATTTTGCAGAAGGATTTAGTGGTGATGGAGGACAAGGACCAATATCATTTGAAGTTAAAAAAATACCAGATAATAAAATTCAAGAAATTACAAACTTACCTAGTGTTAAGGCTGCCTGGGGTGAAGTTTTAGGTTTTGCACAATTTATAAAAATAGTAGATGGTGAAACGGTATTAATATCCAATGGATTTGCTCCTACATTTGGAGCTGCTTGGGATAGCAATTCTTATGCGCAGCAATGGTCATTAGTAGATGGAGAACCTCCAACTAATACAAAAGAAGTTGTTATGGATATTGTAACTGCTGAAAATCATGATTTTTCAGTTGGAGATCGAGTGACAGTATTAGCTGGTGCAACACCTGCATCATTTACAATTGTTGGAATTGCAGAGTTTGCTAATGTAGGTGCACCAGGAGGCGCAACGTTTGCTTTGTTTGAATTTAGAACTGCTCAAAGATTATTAGATTCAAGAGGTGAAGTGGATTTGATTAATGTAGTTATAGAAAATAATTTTGACATTAATGATGTAAAAACTCAAATAACAAACTTAGATGCAGAAAATTTAAATGTAATAAATGCCCAAGAAGCCGCTGCAGAACAAGCTGATTCAATTAAACAAGGCCTAGATTTTTTTAATACAATACTCAATGTCTTTGCTGGTATTGCAATCTTTGTTGGTGCTTTTATTATTCAAAACACATTTAGAATACTTTTACTGCAAAGAACAAAAGAGCTTTCCTTACTTAGAGCCTTAGGTACATCAAAAAGACAAATTTATAGATTAGTTATCTCAGAATCTTTATTTATGTCTGTAATTGGATCTGGTCTTGGAATTGCTCTTGGAATTGGGTTAGCTGTAGCAGTGAAAGAGGGACTTCAATATTTTGAGTTTGGATTACCTGATGGACCATTGGTTTTAACTACCGAAGCTGCAATAACAGGATTAATTATTGGAATAACGGTTACAATTTTATCTTCTTTATTACCAGCCAGAAAAGCTTCTCAAGTAAGCCCAATGGAAGCAATAAGAGAAAGTGTATCAACACCTAAGAGAAAATCATTATTTATTCGATTAGTTTTCGGTTCTCTTATTTCTGTTGTCGGATTCGGATTATTGTTTGGTGTTTTGTATGACTTTTTAGATCTCCCTACACTATCCTCTCTTCAGCAAGTTGGTTTTGGTGCAGGTGTAATATTCATTGGAATATCTGTAATTACTCCATCTATTACAAAACCTTTTGTTTTTCTTTTTGATAAAATTTATGACTTAGTTTTTGGAATTCTTGGAAAATTAGCCACAGAGAATTCAAAAAGAACCCCAAGAAGAACTGCTTCAACAGCGTCAGCTTTGATGATTGGGTTGACATTAATATCTCTAGCAAATGTTATAACTACTTCATTTAAAGCACAGGCTGAGTCATTAATAAGTGAAGTAATACTTGCTGATTATCAAGTAAGCGCTTCTAACGTATTTGTCTCTCCCGGAATCCCAACTGGATTATCAGAAGAACTTTTAGAACTTGATGAAGTTACAAAACTTTCAAGAACAAGAGCAACAGTTGTTGGGTATAATCAAAGACCCCTTATCCTTGGTGCAGTTGATGAAACAGTTTTTGATCTTGTAAAAACAGATGATATTTCTGGTAATAGAAAAGACTTTTTGAATGAAAATGCAATCGGAGTATTAAAGCAAACTGCTGAAAGGGAAGAGCTTTTTGTCGGAGACGAAATTGTATTAACGATTCCTGAAGAAGGAGAAAGAACGTTTACTGTTTCTTATATTTTTGATTGGACTACCCAACCTCCTGCTGAATTTTTCGTACTCCTTGAAAGTAATACTTTTTTTGCTGATGAATCACTTGATACCGAACTGTATTTTAACGTAAATAAAAAAACTCCTGAATTAGAAGATAAAATTAATTCAATTGTTGATCAATATCCTGGTGTAGAAGTGAGAGATGAAGACGGTCTTGTTGAGGAAGCAAACAATCAAATACAGTTACTTTTGAATGTAATATATGGATTTTTATCGATATCTATTTTTGTAGCATTATTTGGAATTACCAATACCTTATCTCTTTCGGTTTATGAAAGAACCAGAGAAATCGGTCTCATGAGAGCTATAGGGACATATAGAAAACAGATAAGAAGAATGATATTCATAGAATCTTCGATAATAGCAATTTTTGGTGCAGCACTTGGAACAGGTTTGGGAATATTTTTTGCTTGGAGTCTTATACAAACACTTGCAGATGAGGGTTTCACTGTTTTTGCAGTTTCTATTCCTCAAACAGCGTTATGGATTGGAATTTCAATTATTGCCGGTATTATTGCTGCAATTCTTCCTGCAATAAGAGCTTCGAGACAAAATATACTTGATGCTATCTCTTATGAGTAAAAATTAGTAGGTCGTAAAATACCTATATGGCACAGCAAGAGATAATTAGTTTATTATCGGAGATGGTAAAAATTCCATCTATTAGCTCTGATAAAGATCATAGAGATGACGTAGACGCTTCAGCTCAATTTGTTGAAAACTTATTTGCAGATTTAGGTCTCAATACCCAGGTAATAAAAGTCGCTGGTGGTATGCCAGCAGTTTTGGCTCATACGGAAATCGATCCGGATAAAAAAACGGTACTTCTGTATGCCCATCATGATGTTCAGCCTGTAGGCGATATAAATCTTTGGAAAACAGACCCATTTACACCTGAGATGATCGATGGAAGATTATTTGGTAGAGGATCAGGAGACGATAAATCCGGAGTTGTTGTTCACTACAACGTCATTAAACAATTAAAAAGTGAATTTCCAGTGAACATTAAAGTATTTATTGAAGGTGAAGAAGAAATAGGCTCTCCTACCATGTCTTCATTCATAGAACAAAATAGAGAAGCTCTAGAGGCAGATGTAATTGTTATCGCTGATTCAGGGAATGTAAAAATAGGGGTTCCTACAGTCACAACTACCCTTCGAGGATTAGCTGATGGAATAATTGAAGTAGATCAACCAATGAGACCGATTCACTCTGGTGTTGGTGGTGGAGTTGTGCCAGATGCCTTTATGGTACTTAGTAAAATTATTGCATCATTCCATGATGAAAAAGGCAATCTTATGATAGATGGTTTAACTCCGACAGATATGCAAGTAACCGAACTTGAAGAATCCTTTCTTAAAAAAATGCTCGGTTCAGAAGAAATTCATTTGTTTGACACTGAGAGTATTTCCAAAAGGCTGTGGCTGGAACCAGCATTAGACGTTTTAGCTATTGATGCTCCAGCAGTAAAAGACGCAGTTAATTTAGTAATCCCTAAAGCTAAAGCAAAAGTAAGTTTGAGGCTTCCTCCAACAGAAGATCCAGAGCATGCAATGAAAATGCTTGAAGAGCACGTAATGAAAAATATTCCATGGAATGCCTCAGTTAAATTCATTCCAAATTCTAAGGGTTCAGGTGTAGTTGCTGATCCAAATAAACCTTTTACAAAAGAATTGGTAAAAAGTTTTAATTCAATTTGGAAAAATGATACTGCTTTTATTGGCATAGGGGGTTCCATCCCTTTTGCTAATGATTTCGTTAGGGAGTTTCCAAATGCAGAGCTTGTTCTAATTGGCGCTGGTGATGAAGAGCTAGGGAATGCACATGCTCCAAACGAGAGTGTCCAAATAGATCATATTGAAATGCTTATTGATAGCCTTGTTAAAACTTTAAAGAATATTTAGATTCACCGAACATATAAATGGAAATAGGTATTGATTCATTCGCAAAAAAAACTCTAACAAACGACGGTGGTACAGTTCAAGATGATGCCAGGGCAATGTCAGAACTTATTGAACGTATTGTTCACGCAGACAAAGTTGGTCTTGATGTTTTTGGGCTTGGTGAACATCATAGAGAGGAGTTCTTAGATTCTGCGGCTCATAATATACTTGCAGCTGCAGCAGCTAGAACTAATAATATTCGTTTAACGAGTGCGGTAGCAGTAATAAGCGCAATGGATCCGGTTAGATTATTTCAGAATTATTCAACTTTAGACTTAATCTCTAATGGAAGAGCAGAAATAGTTGCGGGTAGAGGTTCTTTTACCGAAGCTTTTCCACTATTTGGTCTAGATTTTAATGACTACGATAATCTTTACGCTGAAAAATTAGATCTTCTTTTAAAAATTAGGGATGAACAGAGAGTTACTTGGTCTGGAAAGTTTAGACCACCATTAGAAAATCAAACTGTTTATCCAAGACCTGTTCAAAACAAATTACCAATTTGGGTAGGTGTTGGAGGAACTCCTGCATCATTTGTCAGAGCTGGCACTTTAGGCCTTCCACTCATGATTGCTGTAATTGGTGGAGAGACACACAGGTTTAAACCGTTAGTTGATCTCTATTATGAAGCTGCTGATAAGGCAGGTCATGAAAAATCTTCTCTAAAAATTGGACTTCACTCACTTGGTTTTGTTGCAAATACAAAAGAGGAGGCAATTGAAAAATATTATCCTGGATATAGAGTTTGGTTTAATCAGATTGGACAAGAACGTGGGTGGCCACCGGTAACTATGGAAAGGTTTGAACAACAGATTGGTGATTTAGGGGCTTATATTATTGGAGGTCCAGAAGAAGTTGCTGAAAAATTAGTTCGACATAGTAAAGCTTTAGGTGGAGTTTCTCGATTTACCTTTCAGATTGATAATGCTGGCCTATCACATGATGACTTATTACAAACTTTTACTCTTATTGGGGAAAAGGTAAAACCATTAGTTCTTGAAAAAATCTAATTTACATAAAATTTAATAAAATCTTATACAAGCCAAATAAAATTTTTGTAGAATAGCCATGTAATTTAAGAAATTTTAAATTACATCAAAAATTAATAAGAGGGAGCTTATGGAAGGTAGGTTAACTTATGAAAAAATTTTTTACACAACCAATTGGTGAGTTCTCAAGACAAAATTCATTAGTTTTTTTGGTTGTAAATATTGTTGCGTTAGCTGCAAACTTTGAATTATTTGATATAGATCCTGTACAAAACTTGATAAATTTTCTTTGGGGATTTGCACTTTTTGGTATTGTAATTTCGGGTTATTACTTAGCAGAAGGTTATGTTCCAGAATATTGGAAAACAGCAGGTGGTGTCTTGGCTTCCGTTATATTAGTTGGAACATTTCTTGAAATGACACCCGAATATCAAGAAACTGGTTTTATCCCTATGTATTTTTTCTGGGCTCTGAATCAATTGATTTATGGAGCAGTTTTACGAGGAAATGGCATAGTACGTCCAGTTTTTGAAAATCTAGCAATTATAGGGTCACTGATAATCGTTTTTGGAACTGCTTCTGATTTATTTGGATTTGAAATTCCAGAAACAGTTGATATTGTATTTTTAGTTGGATGGGTCTCTTTGATTACAGGGGTAAGTTTAGGAAACTATTTTGCTTGGGGTGACAAATTGTCATCAAGCACGGAATAAAAGAAAGGAAATAAATTATGAAATCGTTTTTTGCATCAACAGATAAAGAAAATGCACAACAGGCTGGTTATTTATTCCTGATTACAAATATCTTAGGATTTGTAACTACAGGATTAATGGGAATGGAAGCTCCTCCGGGAGAGTTATTGGTTAGCTTTTTATGGGGTTTAAGCCTTGCTGGTATTTTTCTAACAATCAAACCATTATTGGGAGATAATGTGCCTGAAAATTGGAGAGAGGGCACAACTTTTCTTGCAGCAGCAATTTTTGCAGGAAACTGTTTAACACTAGGAAGTGATGGAAATGAATTTGGTCCGTTTTTCTTTTTTATTTGTTTAAACATGGTGGCTCTGTATGCAGTTTCAGAAGGTGTTATTGGTAATATATGGAGATACAACCTTTTAGTCGGAGGGCTCATGGGAGTTATTTTTGCTGGGGCTGGGACATTTTTTGGATATGAACCGCCAGAAGCTTTAATGCCTCTTCAATTAGTCCTGTGGTTAACATTTATATTAGGTTTAGGTGTAGGTCCATTATTAGCTTGGAGAGAAAGATAGGGCTTTGTAGACATACTTAACTGACGTATTAACAAACACGTTAGGAGAAAAAATGTATGTAAGACTTGGGTTGGCAAACCCTAAAGAAGGTATGGCAGATGATGCTCTAAATTATTTTAGAGATGTTGCAATTCCGGTTTATGATCAGGTTAGTGGCCTGTTAGCAACTGGAGCTTGTCTAAATAATGAAGGTCAAGTTATGGCTTGGACAATGTGGGCAAACAATGAGGCAAAAGAATCTGCAATGAAAGAATTTCAACAAAATCTTGCAGGACTTGCAGATTTTTTAAACGAACCACCAACAATTCTTGAAGGACCAATGGTGGCTGCTCAGCAATATATCATGGTTCCCAAAGATGGTGGAGAATCATTTTTTGCTAGATTTGTTGTTGGAGGTCATATGCAAGAAAATAAAACATATGATGATGCTACTAATTTTATGAAAGATACAGTCTATCCAGCATATGAAAATGTAGATGGAATATATGCTACTGCAGCTTGTAAAGTAAATGAAAATACTGGTTTTAGCTTTAACTTTTGGACAAGTCATGATGCTGCACATGCGGCATCTGATGTAATTACAGAAGTTGTAAAAGACGCTGTTGCAAATTTACTAAAAGAACCACCCAAAGAACTTACAGGAGAATGTCAAGTATGGAAAAATTACGTCGATTTTCCTGTTGGAAAACTGTAAGGAGAAAAGAAAGGTAACTATGTTAAGTAAAAAAGAAGCTCAACTTGGTGTGACTATGGCAAGGATTGCTGCTATTGGAACTATTATAATATTTGGCATCCAAGCTCTATTGATTGGTCCAGATCAAGTAGGATACAGTTCACAATATGGTGCGATTGTAGATGTCGTATCTTTTGTTCAAATATTTGGATTTTTATTTACAATACAACTGACTAGACAGTTATTTGGTGAAAATAATCCATATTTTAGAATTGTTGGAAGAATTTTATTTGCTGCAGCTGTAATACAGTTAACAGGAACGTTGTCAGCGACTGCTAATAGTAATGCAGTATTTGAAACAGTTCTTTCAACAGACCAAGCAGGTGCAGTTTCTAATATTGGACAAACTGTGACATTTATACTTTATGGTATTTGGGCACTCTGTCTCATTAGTGCTGATGAAAATAAACTTGTCCCATCATGGGCAAGAATGTCTGGTCAGGGAGCTGCATACTTAGTAATAGCTGTACAGTTTGGGTCACTATTTGGATTAGTGCCTGCAGCTGCTTTTGTTCCAGTATTTATTATTGGTGGTGTAGTTTTGTTTCCAATATTTGTCTTTGGAATAAGTGTTGCGTTTCAGTCACACGCACCTATTGATTAACAAAATAGAAAGGAAATTATGTATTTTAGAGTAACAATTCCTGCACTGCAGGATGGAAAAAGAGACGAAGCAGTTTCTTATGTCAGAGAAAAAGTTATGCCAGAGTTTGAAGAAACACCTGGACTTTTATCAATAATGGCAGCAATTACCGGAGAAAATTCTGGTATCAACCTGTCATGCTATGACAGTAAAGAGTCTTTAGACGCTGCACAGGAAAAAATTGATGGTGTTTTGGCTGGTGCAGCAAGTTTAATGTCTGCACCTCCTATTGTTTATGAAGGAGAAGCTGTTTATGGTAAGGTATACCAAACTTTAGCCAAAGATAGTCAAAGACCAAGCTACTTGAGGCTTGTTGTTGGTGTTGCAAAAGATACTGATGCAGTATTAGATTTTTTAAAAGAAAAAGTGGAACCAATTTACGAAGAATCAAATGGGCTTCAAGTTACAGGTGCAATATTCGATGGAAACAGCGCAATAAGTTGGAACTTTTGGGACTCCAGAGAAGATATGGATGCTGCAGTTATAAAACTACAAGCAGTTCTTGATAATGAGTCAGAGTCTGAATTATTTGATGCAAGCACTATAGCTTATATGGGACCAGTGTACGCAGGTAATTTGTTTATAGATTTCAATATAGGAGACACTCCAATATAAATCTTTAAGAATAAATAACTATAAAAAAAAGGGATTTTTATAAAATCCCTTTTTTTTGCATTGAAAATATTTAGCATATTTCTATGTCTAGAAAAATAACTCCAACCAGAGTACTTCTTATTATATTGCTTCTCTATATACTTTTTTCTGAAGATGATACTGCAAGAAGATTTAAGCAGCTTCCAGAATTATTGTTAAATTATTTTTAAAATGAAGTTATGAATCTAAAAGATTTTTCAGATGTCGAGTACATAAATTTAATCACTTACAAAAAAGACAAAACACCTATTACAACACCGGTATGGGTTGCAGACTTTTGTAACTCATTAGTTATAACAACAAGCCTTAACGCTGGAAAAGTAAAGAGGATCAGAAACAATGGTAAAGCGACAATTTACACTACTAACCAAAATGGAACCAAAAAGCTATCGGAAAGTTTTGATCTAAAAGCATCTCTTATAGAGGATGAGGATATGAAAAAAAAGGCTGCAGATATTATCAGGAAAAAATATGGTTTGATGGCAAAAATGATTATGAAAGGACCTGATATTAATAGGGCTATTATTAGACTAGAAGAAAAGGGAGGTGAAGAATGATGTGTCCAGAATGCGGATGTGAAGACGAAAATTAATTTAAATTATCTTTATGCCATTTTATGATGTGATCAAATCTTTGCTTTCTGTGATTTGGTGTTCCAGATCTTGAAAGCTCATGGCTCTCACCCGGGAATCTCAGCATTGCTGTTTTCACACCCCTTCTTTTAAGGTTAGAAAATAACTGCTCTGCTTGCTCTATTGGACACCTATAGTCTTCTTGTGAGTGAAGAATGAGGGTTGGAGTCTTAATATTCGATGCGTAGGTGATTGGACTTTTCTTTCTGTATAAGTTTATATTTTTGTCCATATCATCAAGCAAATACATCTCGGGAAAACCAACTCCTATGTCTGATGTCCCAACCATTGTTTCCCAATTTAGAAGTGCTCTTTCAACAATTGCAGATTTGAACATATTTGGATTATGACTGATGATCCAAGAAGTCATAAAACCTCCATATGAGCCACCCATAATTCCATCGTTTTTATTTGTGATGCCCATTATTTTTTTCATATTTTTAAATGAAGTGAGAACATCATGCATATCTGTTACCCCCCATTTATTTCCGCAGACATCTCTTAGGAAATCATGACCTCTACCACTTGATCCTCTTGGGTTACAAGCAATAACATTAAAACCAGCAGAAGCATATGTTTGAAACTCGTCAAAAAAAGTAAATGCATACTGGCTTGCTGGTCCACCATGTATATTTAAGACTGTTGGCTTATCTTTACCCACAAAAATTCCCCAAGTATCTATTTCTGATTTACCAGTATCAATTCTTTTATACTGACAATCCCAGGTTTTGACTTTCTTAGTAAATGATTCATTAGCTTTAGATATTTGCGTAAGTTGACCATTACTTAACTCGTATATTTCATCAGGATTTGAAAATGAATTTGCTATAACATAAGTTTTTTCATTATTAAAAGCAAAGTCTTTAATTGTAATTTCTGAATTTATTAGGTCTATATTATTTGTACCATCTCGTAGTAAAGTTTTTCCTGAGTCTTCATATAAAAAATACAGAATACCTTCGTAAACTTCTGCTTTAACTACATTTCTATCAAATGAAGGATATTTAAACGATACTTTTCCTGAGCTTGGAATCTTTAAAATAGAAGTATTGGTGGGCCAATCAAATCTTTTTCTCATACCTACAGCATGAAGACAATCTTCGTAATAGAAAAGATTTCCCATACTACCTTTTGAGTAAGTTTCTTTAATTTTTGAACCTTCTATTGCTCCAATTTTTTCTTCAAGCATGGTTCCTTTAAAATTGTATTGATCAAAAGAAAGAACAATACCTTTCTCTCCCTCAACTAAAGATGAAATAGAAATAATATCGTTTGCGTCACCATCAACAATTTTGGTAAATTTTTTGGTTTGAATATTTACTTTATAGACATGAGCCCTTTTGTTGTAAATTATGCCTTTTGTATCAAATCGAAAGGGAAGATTTTCATAGTACATTGGCTCGGAGTTTTTATCTTCAATATTTTTAAATTCTTTACTCCACTCACTTGTAATAACATATATTGATTTTCCATTACTACTAAAGAAATAATTACTTATACCACCTTCAATTTCAAAGATAGTATCTATAGACCTGCCTTCTTGCATATGAATTGTTGACAAGGTTTTTTTGGATCTACTTTTATCTTCAACAGACCTATTTGTTTTTATATAAAAAATATTATTGTCTTTATCCCCAAATTTTGGATTACTAAAGTTGTTGATGCCTGACTTAAAGCTTTTCCATTGACCATTACTTCTTTTCCACAGTTCACTTACATAAGTGTTTGTGTTGAAGTCCATTCGAGTGCTTTGTACCACTAGCATGGTACCCTTTCCAGCCAGATTAGATAACGTATTAAAAGAGTTTAAGTCTGTAGGTTTCATTCACTAATAATTCTATTTTATTACTTTATCTGCCACAA
>CACOLU010000013.1 GCA_902628045.1 uncultured Candidatus Actinomarina sp.
GCTATTGATGCAGCAGTAGAAGCTGCATTAGCAGAGGAAGAAGCCGAAGTCGGTGGAACCCTTGTAATTTATAGCGGTAGAAAAGAAAGTCTCGTAGCAGATATCATCGCAGAATTTGCTGCAACTTCTGGAGTTGAAGTTGAAGTAAGATATGCAAAGAGTGCTGCACTTGCAGGAACACTTGAACTTGAAGGCGCAATCAGCCCTGCTGATGTTTTCTTCTCACAAGATCCAGTGAGCCTTGGTGTAGTTGCCAAAGCAGGTCTATTTGACAGACTTCCAGGCGATGTTTTAGATAATGTCCCATCCTGGGCAGTAGACAGTAATGGCTACTGGGTAGGAACTTCTGGAAGATCAAGATCTCTTGTAATTGATACACGAGATGTTACAGACGCAGAACTACCAGGTGATATATACGGTTTAGCTGATGAAAAATTCCGTAACAGGCTAGGACTTGCACCAACAAACTCTTCATTCATAGCAATGATTGCATGTATGATCGAGTCAGATGGTGAAGAGAAAGTTCTAGAATGGCTTACAGCAATAAATGGTCTTGGATATGGTGAATATCCTAAAAACTCACCTCAAGTAGCAGCAGCTGCAGCGGGTGAGCTTGATATTGGAATGATCAATCATTACTACACACTTAGGGTGGTAGCAGAAGATGGTACCGCACCTATTAAGAATGTTTACTTAGATGGTGGATGTGGTGCAATGGTTATGCCTGCAGGGGCTGGTATTTTGTCCTCAAGCCAAAATAAGCCAGCAGCTATGGCATTCATTGAATTCCTACATTCAACAGGTGTACAGGAAACATTTACAAATACAGTATACGAGTTCCCTCTTGTTGAAGGTATTCAGCCAAATGCGTTGTTACCAGATATTGATAGTTTGAATTCACCTTCAAACTTGAACTGGTCAGCATTAGCACTATGGCAAGAAAAAGCTGTAGAGTTGATTGCTCAAGCAGGATTTTAGTCCGTCCGTCAGTATCAACATAAGCCAAAAAATTCTGGTCAGAGAAATCTGACCAGAATTTTTTCTTTTAATATCTATTTTTTTTATTTATTCTTAATGGAGTGAGTACACCAAAACCTCTGTTAATTGGCAATACGTTTATTTTATCGTTATTTCTTATGCCAATTTTCTATATGTTTTGGCGTTTTGCTAATTTTTCAAAAAATCTCTCAAGTTTTCTTTCTTCATGGGATGTAAGTACTTTATTAATTAATACTGTATTGCTTTTTTTTGCTGTAGTTTTTACAAGCTTACTTCTTGGCTTATCAATTTCAATACTTACTGTTAGATATGAAATTCCAGGATCAAAGATATTATTTTCTTTAACTATACTTCCTCTGGTAATACCTTCATATATTGGTGCGCTAACATATGTATCAGCATTTTCACCAAAGGGACTATTTGTTGATTTATTCTCAAAATATGGTGTAAATGAGATTATAGGAATTGAGGGTTTCGTTGGAAGTTGGATTGTATTAACTCTTTTTACATATCCTTATGTTCAGTTAATTTGTAGTAGTGCTTTAAGAAATTTAGATTCTACAGTAGAAGATGCTGCAAGATCACTGGGTGTAAAAAAAATAAAAATGTACACAAGAGTTGTTATACCACGGTTAAAGAAGCCAATTATATATTCTTCCTTACTTGTTGGACTTTATGTAATTTCTGATTTTGGAGCAGTTTCATTGATGAAATATGGGACTATGACAAAAGCAATTTATTCTTATTACGTAATAAATATTAACGGTGACCCTGTAATTTTTTATTCTACGGTATTGATATTACTTGCTTTAGTAATAAGTTTTGCTCAGCGAGGAAGTGAATTAAGTAGGTCCGCAAAAGTATCTGGAACTCCAAAGGAGATTGTAAAAATAACACTCTCCCCAAAAAATAAATTTTTTGTTTTAGCATTTTTTGGATTAGTTATTTTTTTTAGCTTATTGATTCCTGTTGGGGTGCTTTCTTATTGGCTTATCAGAGGTATGGCTAATGGAAATTCAGTAAGTGGTGCATTTGCAGGAGTAGTTGGTTCACTCACTGCTGCTACAGTGACTTCAGTTATCGCCATGGTTATTGCTACTCCTATAGTTGTAATGATCTCTCAATATAGATCAAAGTTTGGTGATTTGTTTGAAAGAGTAACTCTAACTTTATATGGTCTTCCTCATATTGCAGTAGGAATATCTATGTTATTTATTACGATTAAAATTTTTCCAGCAATTTATCAAACTTTTACAACACTAATAATCTCTTACCTAATAGTATTTTTACCCCAAGCTGTTGGTGGAGGACAAGCATCGATGGAACAAGTAAAACTATCTTATATTGAAGCAAGTTCTGGCCTTGGTATGTCAAAAATTGATACTTTTTTTAAAATAACATTTCCATTAATTTATAGAGGTTTGTTCGCTGGAGCAGCATTAGTATTTTTATCAACTATGAAAGAACTTCCACAAACTCTTTTATTGAGACCCACTGGATTTAGCACAATGGCTGTAGATATTTGGTCATATGCATCTGAAGCATTGTTTACACAAGCAGCTTTTTCAGCTTTTATTTTGTTAGCAATTAGTGCTTTGCCTACATATATACTAAGTACAAGGAATTTAAACAACTAATGGCATTTGAAAAATTAATTATTAGAGCAAGGTCAGTAACAAAATCATACGGGCAAGAAGTCGTCTTAACTGATTTTAATTTAGATGTTTGGAATGGTTCTATTGTCGGAATTCTTGGAATTTCAGGATCTGGTAAAACGACAGCTTTAAGATTAATTGCAGGTTTTGATAAACCAGATTCTGGTGTTATTGAGATGAGAAATAAAATAATATCAAGCGATAGCGTATTTTTACCTCCAGAAAATAGAAATGTTGGCATGGTATTTCAGGACTATGCATTATTTCCACATCTAAATGTTGAAAAAAATATTTCATTTGGACTATCGAGAGAACAATTAAAAAGTGGAAGATTAGATGAGGTAATCTCTATGTGTAATTTAGATGTTTATAGAAAAAAGTTTCCACAAGAATTATCAGGGGGACAACAACAAAGAGTTTCTCTTGCAAGAGCTCTAGCTCCAAACCCAGAAGTAATCTTACTAGACGAACCATTTACTAGTTTAGATGCTTACATGGCAAGAGAACTCAGGGAAGAAGTTGTTTCTCTTTTAAGACAAACTGACACAACAGCAATAATAGTTACACACGATCAAGAAGAAGCCTTATCAGTTTGTGATGTAGTTAGTGTCTTAGAAAATGGTAGTGTAATTCAAAGTGCTACACCTCAAGAAATTTATTTGAATCCTATTAGTCAAACAGTTGCAAATTCTGTTGGAGATCCAAATATTCTCAAAGGATATTCAGTAGATGGGAGAGTAGAAACATCTTTAGGTACTTTTGTTTCTGCTTACAATGGCGCCTTAGACGTTTCAATTCGTCCAGAGTGTATTGAATTATCACCAGACTCTAATGGCAATTATGTTGTAAAAGAATGTACTTTTTACGGACATGATCAAGTTATATCATTTGAAAATAACAAAGGAGAAGTTTTTAGAGCAAGGTCACTACCAAATATAATTTATGAAGTAGGAGACAAAGTAAATATAAATATTTCTGAAGTAACTACATTTCCCTCAAATTGAAGATTTAATGTAAGCAACTCTTCCTGCGAGTGTTTGCAGTTCAATTTCAATTTCTGAAAGTTTACTATTTGCTCTCGGAATCTCATTTTGAGCTATATATTCTCTAGAATTAGCTAAAGATTTAACTAAAGTGTCTAAGTCAAATATTAATGATTCAATTTCTGAAAAAATTAATTGTTTATCCACTATTTAATTCTAATTTGAAAACTAGAATTAGGTTATATTTCATTGGGGGAAAAATGGAAAATAAAATTCAAAAATTAAAACGTTTCAACATAATAATGGGAACTGTTCATTTGATACAAGGAGGTTTACTATTCTGGCTTGGAACAGTTGTAAATTCAGATTTTGTAGTTCCTATAACGTTGACCCAGTTAGTTGGAGTTGGCTCACCTGAAGACCCTACTAGTTTTGCTTTAGTTCCTGAGCTTGAAATTTGGACAGAAGTAACAAATTTTGGTCCAGCGGTGGCAACCTTTTTACTTGCCTCAGCTGTAGCACATTATTTAATATCCGGCCCGTTTTACTCCAAATATAAAGAAGATTTATCACAAGGAGTGAACAAAGTCAGGTGGATAGAGTATTCAATAAGTGCATCTGTAATGATTGTATTGATTGCATTACTTGTTGGTATTTATGACATTTGGGCTTTAGCTGGAATTTTCTTTATGAATGCAGCTATGTGTTGGTTTGGTTGGATGATGGAAGTTCACAATCAACATACAGAAAAAGTTGACTGGACAAGTTATATCATGGGTTGTTTAGTTGGTGTAACGCCATGGGTATTTATATTCATAAATTTAATTGGTGATGGAGTCGCAACAGACTCAAATCCACAAGGAGTCCCTCAATTTGTTGTTTGGATATTTGTTAGTATATTTTTATTCTTTAACACATTTTCAATAAATATGATTTTACAATACAAGCAAGTTGGAAAGTGGAAAGATTATTTGTATGGAGAAAGAGCATATATATGGCTCAGTCTTTTAGCTAAAACCTGTCTTGCTTGGCAAGTATTCTTTGGTACATATCAACCAAATTAGATAAAGATTACTTTAGTTTTCTTCCAAAAAAAATAATTAAAACCAAAATAACAAGAAGTCCTATATATGAAAGAGCCACTAACTTTTATTTCTAGTTCGTTTAATTACAAAATAAATTAACACCAACGGACCAATGGCAATTGATAACGAAACAATTATTCCAATTATTGCTTCTATCCAGGATAAAGCTCTTTGAACATAATAATTCCAAGAAAATAATGAGACACCTGAACCCTCTCGAATTTCTAGAGTCAAAGTAGAGTAGCTAGTAGATTTTTCATAATACTCTTTTTGACCCTGAAGCATCTCGATATCTTGATTTACGTATCTTAATTGTGTTTGTACTTGCAATTTGTCGGATGTTGAAGATGCTTCGTTTTTAATTTTTTCCAATGCAATTTTTTCATTATTCAAGGCTTTTAATCTAGAGTCGATATCTAAAACATACTCGGTGACATCATTTGCGTTTGAACTAATATTTGAAAATTCAGATATAGTTTCTATTTGTCCAAGAAAAATTTCAAAATCTATAGCTGGAATATTCATTGTAAGACTATAGCTTTTGAGTCCCTGATAGTTCGTAGATAGATATGTATTTGATATGTTACCTTCAAATGCTTCTACAAGATCTTCTACTTTTGATACAGTTGTACTAAATTTTGATGAGCTTACATCAATGCTTGCATATGCAGTCTTAATTATATAATCACCCTGCGAGACAGAATTACTACTGATCGCTTCAGAACGCACAGATATGTCTTCGACAGTTGCGCCATAGAATGGTTCAGGTGTTCCATTGATCTGTCCATCTGAAAAACTTGAACAACTAATAAAAATTAAAGCTGGAAGAAAAAGTTTTAATGCTTTCATTTTGATAAGTATATGATATTTAAAAATTTGATATTTCAATAATTGGAATTTTTATTTCCTCTGTCGACAAACCGCCATGATATCCCTTAAGTTCTGTTTTCAAATGCTGAGGATATATTATATTTTTATCTTCAACCAAAAAGCAGAAATCTGGGTATAAAGACTCAATAAAATTATTGTCGGGTGTTGGAAGTAAAAAATTCAGTTCTGTTTGATTAATTAATTTTCCTGGAATATTTGAAAAGGCTTTAATGATATTTTTTTCAGAACCATTTATATATACAGCTCTTTGATCCCCATATACATTGATATTTTCTTTGTAGGTTATATGAAACCTATTTTCTTTAGGTATATTTGTCAATCCGTGGTCAGCCGATATCACTGTGTAAGATTTTTTATTACTAAGCTCTAAAATCTTCTTAACAAGCTCTTCAAATTTTTTAATTTCTGTAAGCCACTCATCAGAATTGACACCATATACATGAGCACTCACATCAATATTTGGGTAGTAGATAAAGTTAAATTTATTTTCTAGAAATAGCGAATCAGAAAAAGTAATCAGCAGATCGTCTTGGCTAATGTATGGAACTGTGGATTTTTTTTCATAAAGAAAACTTGATAAAGGAGTATTAATTAAATTTCTAGGCTGAAAATTTGAAGCGTATATGCCGTTTTCATTAAAAATACTCCATACAGATGATTGACTATTAAAGTATTTTGCTTGAAGTAAATCTTTGTTTTCTGAATTCCAATTAAGTGCATTGATTAAACCATAATTTGATTTGTCGTACATATAGTAACCAAAGATTCCATGTCTTATGGGGCTCGTAAGCATAGCAATAGTTGTTAAAGCTACATTTGTTGAAGATGGAAATGTTGTGTTAATACTATTATTTATATATTCATTTAAAAAGGATTCTGTAGATTGTAAATTTGAAAATCCCAATCCATCCGCAAGAATAAAATTAACAGTTTCTGCATCTTGAATTTTTTTGGACAGTAATTGAAATCTAGTTTCAACTTTCAAATTTTTATCTACAACCGAGTTAAAAATTTCTTTAGACATATCAAGTATGTTTGGTTCTTCTAAAAAATGTTCGTTTATCACTTATGAAAATCTTACAAAAAAATTACAATGAAGTTTGAGAAAAAAGTAAACTTTTTATAGGGGACTAAAGTATAAAGTATGATTTCTTATTTTCAAGATTATGTAACTATTGGAGCCGTCCTAGGATTTGGCCTCTTTTTATGCGTGCTATTACTGGGAGTAGCCTCAGTACTGAGACCTAACAAACCTTATGCAGAAAAACTTCAAACTTACGAATGTGGTGTAGATCCTGTAGGGACTGGATGGAGTCAAACATATGTTAGGTATTATATTTTTGGTTTGCTTTTTGTTATTTTTGATGTTGAGGCAGTTTTTATTTTTCCATGGGCAATTAATTTGGAAAAACTTGGTTATTTTGGATTAATCGAAATGTTTTTTTTCATATTCGTTTTACTTATTGGTCTCATATACGCAATAAGAAAGGATGTTCTCAAATGGGAGTCATAGATAAATTCGGTCTTCCAAAACCAATATCATCAGTATTTAACTGGGCTAGATCCTATTCTTTGTGGTACTTTCAATTTGGTTTAGCATGTTGTGCTATTGAGGTTATGGCTGTAAGTGGTCCAAGACATGATTTCATGAGATTAGGGGTAATTCCACTCCCCGCATCTCCGCGACAGGCTGATTTTATGATTGTAGCTGGAACAGTGACTGATAAAATGGCTCCTTCCGTGAAAAGACTTTATGATCAAATGCCAGAACCTAAATATGTTATTTCTATGGGCTCATGTTCAAATAGTGGAGGTCCGTATTGGGATTCATATTCTGTAACAAAAGGTGTAGATCAATTAATTCCTGTCGACGTTTATGTGCCTGGATGTCCTCCAAGACCTGAAGCACTCCAAGAGGGAATAATACTTCTTCAGAAAAAAATACGTGGAGAAGATATGAAGGAAAAATGGTTAGAAGTTCAAACAGAGCCAATTTAAAATGGAAGAATTTTTTAACAAAATTAAAGAAAGCTTTATAGAAGTAACACTAGAGTTTGAAACTATAAATATTAAAGTTAACTCAACAGAGTGGATTGAATCACATAAAAAACTCAGAGATGAATTTAATTTAAAGTTTTTCTCCTGGCTTTCTGCAATAGACTGGGATAATGAAGTGTCTGTTGGTGAAGCTCCCAAAGAGAGTGTCTCTCCATGCTTTGAAGTAATTACATGTTTGACAGATTTAGCGAATAACAATTTAGTTACTTTATCAACAATCATTAGTAAATCAGATTCAAAGATTGATTCCCTTGTCGAAATATATGCTGGAGCAAACTGGCATGAAAGAGAAGCATACGAAATGTTTGGAATAAATTTTGAAAATCATCCAAATCTTGAAAAATTGTATCTTCCTGATGGCTATGAAGGAAATCCAATGCTTAAATCTTTTGAGTTAATCAGTAGGGAAGTTAAGCCTTGGCCCGGAGAAGTTGATGTAGAGGGAATGCCAGAAGAGTCAGAAAGCAAAGAGTAAATATATGGTTAACGCAATTGGTCCCCAAAATTTGAACAGTTTCTCAGAGGCATCTGTTTCAGTAGAGATTGAAACTGAAGATATGACTCTTAACATAGGGCCACAACATCCATCTACCCACGGAGTTTTAAGATTGGTGGCAAAAGTAGATGGTGAAAAAGTTCATGATGTAAAACCTGTTCTTGGCTACATGCATCGTGGATATGAAAAGTTAGCTGAAGTTAGATCTTATCCTCAGATTACAACGCTTGTAAATCGTATAGATTGGGTTGCAGGATTTTCAAATGAGATTCCTTTTATTGCTGGTGCTGAAAGATTAATGGAAATTGATGTACCTGAACGCGCAAAATACATCAGATTAATCCTTACAGAGATGGCTAGAATATCTTCACACTTTGTTTTTAACGGAGCATATGCACTTGAAGTTGGTGCTTTAACTCCAATCTTTTATGCCATGGAAGATCGAGAGAGAGTTTTAGATTTAATAGAGTCAGTAACTGGCGGACGGTTTCATCCAAATTTTAATCGTATAGGCGGAGTAAAACCAGCAGCTGGAGCTGGGCCTACTTCGAAAAAAAATATTCAAGATTTACCCGCAGGATTTTACAGGGATACAAAGGTAGCTATGGAAAAAGTAATAATGGCAGCTGATCAATTTCAAAATTTGATTGGCGGAAATGAAGTTTTTAAGAAAAGAACAAAAAATGTCGGGGTATTGACACCTGAGACAGCTGAAGCCTACGGTGTTTCTGGCCCAATACTCAGAGCATCAGGAGTGAAGTCAGACTTAAGAATGCAGACAGATTACTTACCATATGATCAATTTGATTATGATATTCCGGTCGGAGAGAATGGAGATTGTTATGATAGATGGGATGTCAGAGTAAAAGAAATGGTTGAATCTGCAAAAATTGTTTTGCAAGCAATCGATTCAATGCCATCTGGCCCACTACAAGCAAAGGTACCCAAAGTTATAAAAGTTCCCCAAGGACGGACCTATGTAAGAGCAGAAAATCCAAAGGGGGAAATGGGTTATTATATAGTTTCAGATGGTGGGCTTGGGCCATACAGGCTTAAAGTTCGTACAGCTTCGTTCAGTAATGTTTCTATTTTACCTATCATGTTGGAGGGTGCTTTGCTCCCAGACTTAATTGCAATTATGGGAAGCTTAGACTTTGTTTTAGGAGATGTAGACAGATGACAGAAGTTTTAATAAAGGTTGGATTTCTAGCGATTGCTGCTCTTAATGGAGCAATAATATTTACAATAATGGATGTTAAAGGTGCGTCATGGATGCAGCGAAGGCCAGGTCCTTTACATGTAGGACTTAGAGGTTTCATATTTCCTCTTGCGGAGATACTTAAATTTGTTCAAAAAGAAGATATTATTCCCACTGAAGTAGACAGGCCAGTATTTAAATGGGCACCTGCTTACGTTATGGTTTCCTGTGTAGCACTTTTTGCAGTAGTTCCGTTGAGTCCCACGCTGGTAGTTGCAGATTTAGAATTAGGTGTTTTCTTTGCACTAGCGATTAGCTCTTTAGGAACTATAGGAGTATTGACTGCTGGATGGTCATCCGCAAACAAATATTCATTAATGGGTGGTTTGAGAGCAGCAGGACAGCTTATAGCTTATGAACTTCCATTAATACTTGCTGTTGTTGGAGTTGTTATTCAAGCTGAAACTATGTCATTAGTTGGAATAGTAGAAAAACAAATTGAATGGGGAGTTCCTTTTGTAGTTGGGGGGCAGATAATTGGATTCTTAATTTTCATGGTTGCAGCAACGGCTGAAATGATGAGAGTACCATTCGATATGCCAATTGGCGAATCAGAGTTAACTATGGGTTTTATGACTGAATATTCTGGTATTAGGTTTCTCATATTTTATATTTCTGAATACATGAACATGTTTATTTTATGCGCAATTGCTTCCACATTATTTCTTGGTGGTTACCACGTACCACTCCTGCCAACAGAATGGGTAAACTTTTATGGACCAGTTGTTCTTTTAACAAAAACAGCTATTTTAGGTTTTATCCTGGTTGCAATAAGATGGTCCCAACCAAGATTTCGAGAAGACCAACTACAAAATCTTGCATGGAAGATACTTATACCTGCATCTTTAGTTAATATTCTTGTAACTGCAGTTTTGAAAGTTGGGTTTTAGTGAAAACATTTAAACCAAAAGTGCCTGGATTTTTAGTAGGAATAAAGATAGTTATTGTTAACATGTTAAAAACTCTATCTCCTTTCCATTCAAAACCAAATGTTAACTATCCATTTGAAAAAGAGAAAGTTGCCCCAAGAGCAAGAGGCGTTATTGCTTTAGATCAAGAGGCATGTACCAGTTGTATGCTTTGTGCTCGTCAATGCCCAGATTGGTGTATTTATATTGAGGGTCATAAAGAATTACAACCTCCTTCAAAACCTGGAGGTAGGCAAAGAAGTAGAGCTGTTTTAGATAGGTTTGATATAGATTATGCATTATGCATGTACTGTGGCATTTGTGTAGAAGTTTGTCCATTTGATGCTTTATTCTGGTCACCTGAATATGAATATTCAGAATTTAATATGGGTGATATGCTGCATGATAAGGAACGATTAGATGACTGGTTGAAAACTGTTCCAGAGGCTGAAGGTTTAGAAAGCTAAAAATGGAAATTTTTGAAATTATAACTTACTTCCTTCTTCTTGCGCTTCTTTCGACAGCAATACGGGTTGTTACAACTTCAAACGTTATTCATGCTGCTATTTCACTGGTTTTTACCTTAGCTCTAACTGCAATATTGTTTTTAATGTTATCAACAGAGTTCGTAGCACTTGTGCTTGTTCTTGTTTACATTGGGGCAGTAATAGTTCTTTTCTTATTTGGAATTATGATTACACGTGCTCCCCTTGGAAAGAATGCTGAACTAGATAATGACAAAAATAAAAAATTAGGAGCAGCAATAGCGGGATCAATTTTTCTTTTATTCTCTTATATATTAATTAATGGTTTTGATGGCGATGTGACTATAACATCAGGATCTTCAACAGAGCTATTAGGTGAAATATTACTAAGTAGATTTGTATTCCCGTTTGAGCTGGTATCTTTTGTTTTACTTGCAGCATTAATTGGAGGCATAACCCTTGCTAGGAAAGATGAAGCATTGATTGATGAGGATCAAGTATGATTGTTCAGCCAGTATTAGTTGTTGCAGCTGCTTTGTTTTCTCTTGGAATTTATGGAATCTTAGTAAGAAGAAATGCAGTCATGGTTCTATTGTCTATTGAGCTAATTTTAAACTCTGTAAATATAAACTTTATTATGTTTGATACCATGCTTGCAGATTCATTAATGCAAGGACAAATTTTCACAATTTTTATTATTACAATTGCTGCTGCTGAAGTTGGTATTGGCCTTGCAATTGTGCTCATGTTGTTTAGAAATAGACAAACTGCAAACATTAATGAATTTGATCTAATGAAATGGTAAAAACAAATATTAACTTATTTGCTGAGGGAGAGGTTGTTTATACAGATGGCGGAGCCCTAGCAGAATTTGCATGGCTACTTGTAGTTCTTCCTTTTATAGCGGCACTAGTAATAACTTTTGTAGGAAAGAATCTCCCACTCAAGGGTGCTGAAATTGCATTAGGCACAATCGGAATAATTTTTTCTTACAGCTTAGCTTTGATGTATCTTCATATAACTAAGGGAGTTGCTAATGAATTTTTTATCAACGTTGGAAGTATTGGTCAATTTGATATTGAGTTCGGATGGGTAGTAGACGGTCTTTCAATCATGATGTATTTTGTTGTTGGACTTGTTGCGCTTCTTGTGTTTATTTATGCAACAAATTATATGGAAGGTGAAATAAGGTATACCTTCTTTTTTACGTCTTTGACATTATTTGCCGGCAGTATGTTAGTTTTAGTCTCTTCTCCAACATTGATCCAAATTTTGATTGGTTGGGAATTGGTTGGAGTCTGTTCTTACCTACTTATAGGACACTATTGGGAAGTTAAAGATAATTCCTCCGCAGCAATGAAGGCTTTTATAACAAATAAGATTGCTGATGTTGGCTTGATGATTGGAATAATTATTTTGGCTTTAAATACTGGCACTTTAAGAATATCTGAGGTTTTGTATCAAGCAACTCATGATTATCCAGCAATTAAAAATATTGCATTTGCTGCTGGTGTATTGCTATTTATAGGTGCAATGGGTAAAAGTGCGCAGTTCCCATTACATGTATGGTTACCTGACGCCATGGCAGGCCCAACTCCCGTCTCAGCATTAATGCATGCTGCAACAATGGTAACTGCAGGAGTTTACTTATTAGCTAGAATGTTTCCTTTTTATCAAGGGATAGCAAACGACGCATTAGATATTGTAATGTTATTTGGAGTAATCACTCTTCTAACTGCTGGACTCATAGCTATTGTTCAAGACGATCTAAAGAAAGTTCTCGCTTATTCAACTGTAAGTCAGCTAGGGTATATGGTCGCGGCAATTGGTTCCGGAGCATATACTGCAGCGCTGTTTCATTTGTGGACACATGCTTTTTTTAAAGCTCTACTATTTCTCGGGGCGGGTTCTGTAATCCATGCGGTACATAGTAATAGCATGTTAGAGATGGGTGGTTTAAGAAAAGTCATGCCAAAAACTTTTTCAACTTTTATTATTGGAACAATTGCGCTTGCCGGTTTACCACCTTTTGCAGGCTTTTTTTCCAAAGATGAAATACTTGCCTCGTTTAATCATGAAGGTGAAACAACTTTTTTCTACATAGCGGTACTAGGTGCTTTTATAACTGCTTTTTACATGACTAGAGCTGTATGTCTTACTTTTTTAGGTGAGTATAGAGGTCATGGTCATCCACATGAGTCAGACTCCATGATGACAACACCATTGGTAGTATTAGCTGTATTTGCCGCTGCTTCTGGTTGGGTTAATATTCCAGGAGTATACACAGGATTTACTAAATGGGTCACAACTCGTAAAACTCCTATTATTGAATATCACCCTGAAAGTTTTGATTTATTTGCTCTTGGACTCGGTTTAACTGCAGGGTTACTTGGAATAAGTTTAGGTTACTATTTGTACCAACTACAAGGTAGTGCCGAAACAGGGGACGATAAAATCAAAATCGAACCAATATGGAAAGTATTAGAAAACAAATACTATATAGATGATTTCTACTTTAAATTTATTATCGATCCAATCAAAATAAATATAGCTAAAGCGGTTGATGCATTCAACACAAATGTAATTGATAGATTTGTAAATGGCTTTGGTCAGCTTGCATCGTTTATGGGCGCAGTAGTTTACAACAGTATTGATCAAAATGGAATTGATAAGGTTTTGAACATGTCATCCTCAGGAACTGATAGCTTTGGTGGAAAGGTTAAGTTACTACAGACAGGAAGAACACAGCAATATTTAATGTTGTTTTTAGGTGGCGTTGTGACGATTAGTTTATTAATTTTGTTTATTATATAGGAGGAAAAGTGGATTTATTATCAAATGGTACAGGATTGACAGCAGTAGTCTTTCTGCCATTAATTAGTGCACTAATTTTGACTGCAATACCAAAAAGCCAAGAGTTTTTAATTAAAGGCTTTGCGTTGGTGTCATCAATAGTCACTTTTTTTATAAGTGCATTACTTCTTCCTCAATTTGATTTTTCAAATGCAGATAAATTACAACTAGGAAATAAAATTTCATGGATAAAAAGTATCAATTCAAATTATGAAATAGGGATTGATGGGATATCTCTTCCCTTATTAATTTTGTCTACATTTATTACTGTTTTAGCAATTATATATTCAATTGAACATTTACCGGAACCAAAAAGCCCTAAAGGCTTTCTTTCATTAATTTTAGTTTTAGAGACTGGTATGAATGGAACTTTTGTAGCTCTTGATTTAATTTTGTTTTTTGTATTTTTTGAAATAGTTCTTCTTCCAATGTATTTCATGATTGGAATTTGGGGAGATAAAACTGTAAGAACTGTAGCAGGGTTAAAAAATCAAATTGAAACAAGACTTTATGCAAGTATTAAGTTTTTTGTTTTCACTCTATTTGGTTCCGCATTTATGTTACTTGGCTTTTTAGGGTTGTACTACAGAGGTGGTAGAACTTTTAGTATTCCTGAATTAATTGAACTCGGAACAAATGGGGCATTTACTGGCACTTTTGCAATGTTAGTTTTTGCAGTTCTGTTTCTTGGTTTTGCAGTTAAAGTTCCAATGTGGCCACTGCATACCTGGCTTCCTGATGCACACACTGCAGCTCCTACAGTTGGTTCAGTATTGCTAGCAGCAATACTCTTAAAATTAGGATCTTATGGTTTTGTAAGGATTGCGATACCAATACTTCCTGAACAAGCAAAAGCCTGGGCTCCAGCTATTGCAATACTCTCTGCAATTGGAATTATCTATGGGTCACTTGCATGTTTAGCTCAAACTGATTTAAAACGACTAATAGCATTTTCATCCGTTGGTCATATGGGTTTTGTAATGTTAGGAATTGCATCTTTAACACCAATTGGTATTAATGCTGCAATGATTGGTATGGTCGCACATGGAGTAATTACCGGGTTATTATTCTTTTTATCAGGATCTATGGCTCATACATATCACACTCGTGATATGGGAAGATTGGGCGGAAATATGAAACTACTTCCAAAAACTGGAGCACTATTAGGGTTTACCGCGATGGCTTCTTTAGGTTTGCCAGGACTTGCTGGATTTTGGGGAGAGTTTATGGCATTACTTGGGGCGTTTAATCCACTTGATGGGTTGAATCTTACAGTTTTTCGGGGGTCAATGATAGCTGGTGCTATTGGAACTGTATTAACTGCGGGATATTTGTTGTGGATGTTACAGAGAGTTAATCTTGGTGAGCCTTCTGAAGAATGGAATGAAATGGAGCTTCACGATGCAGATGGCTATGAATTAGCTGCATGGATTCCATTGGTAATTTTAACAATTCTTATAGGTGTATTTCCAAAGCTAATATTTGGAGCAACTAATGATGCTGTTGTCAGTCTTCTTTCTAAAGCATTTGGAGGATAAAAATTTCTATAAACTACTTTGCAATTTCAACTGAGTTAATAGTTATATTTACTATTGTTGGCACTTTGATATTAGATTTGATTCTTCCTAGAAAATCAAAGTATTATGTTGCAGCTTTTGCTCTTTTTGGGACATTAGCTTCTTTAGCACCGCTAGTAATTCAGTGGGCAACTTACTCAGACCCCATTTATACTTTTGGTAATAGTTTTGTAGTAGATAAATTTTCAATCATTCTGAAGGGTTTGTTTATTATCATAACTTATTTGACATTTTTACTTTCAATAAACTTTATAGAAAGTGATAAGTTTTATCAAGGTGAGTATTATTACCTCCTCCTCAGCTCTTTACTTGGCGCTTTAGTTGTTAGTTCTTCTAGAGACCTCCTTACAATATTCATTGGAATTGAATTAGCATCAACACCTATGTTTTTATTATCGGGTTGGAAAAAGGGAGATAGAAAATCGAATGAGGGCGCAATCAAATTTTTCTTATTAGGTGTTCTCTCAGCTTCTTTAATATTGTATGGATTTTCGCTAATTTATGGATTAACTGGACAATTAGTATTCGCAGACATCTCTGCCTACCTACTTGCTAACTCCCTTGGATCATCACCAGTACTTTTGTTAAGTTCAATTTTAGTTATTTCAGGAATTGGATTCAAAATTTCTGTAGTTCCATTTCATTCGTGGGCACCAGATACTTATGAAGGAGCTCCTTTGCCAATAACTGCTTATCTTTCAGTAAGTTCCAAAGCTACAGGTTTTGTTGCATTAATAGTTCTTTTGACGAAGGTGTTTGAAAGTTCCGGACAAAGTTGGGGTGTAATTTTGGCAATTGTGGCTGGTGCTACTATGACATTGGGAAATTTAGTTGCACTTCAGCAAACAAACCCAGTTAGGTTACTTGCCTATTCGTCTATATCACAAGCGGGGTTCATTATCGCACCTTTGGCAGTATCTGGAATAACTGGAAATTATCAAGATGGAATTTTTGCAAGCGTAACTTATCTAATTATTTATGCATTTATGAATATGGGAGCATTTTTATCTGTGCATCTTTTTACAAACTTTACTAATACAGATAATTTTTATGAATGGGGAGGCATTGCAAAGCATTCACCTCTAACTGGAGTTCTAACAACTATTTTCTTTTTTTCATTGGCAGGAATACCTCCACTAGGCGGCTGGTTTGCAAAGTTTGTAGTCTTTAGAAGTCTTTTGAGTACAGGTGAGATAGTCGGAATTTCTCTTGCCATAATAGGAGCAATAAATGCAGTTATTGCACTTGTTTACTATGCAAGAATTTCAAAAGTTGTATGGATGGATGAACTAAAAAATCCTGAAGAAGAAAAAACATTTGAATTCCAAAACCCTCTTAAAGTTGTTGGAGCTTTTACAGTTCTCATTACATTTGTCGCAGGAATCTTTCCAGGTATATTTAGTTATCTTGGGGAAGTCTCCTCAATCTTTTTTGGTAATTAAAACTTGGAATTAACTGAATTCAATAATTTTCTAAAAACAAAATACAAAACTGATATTGTTTTTTTTGATCAATTTATGGAAGAAGCACTTTATTCAGAATTTGGTTTTTTCAACACAAAAAAAGTAAGATCAAAGAAAAGTGGAGATTTTTTAACTTCACCTGAGGTATCTAAATATTTTGGAAAAGTGATAAATAATTGGATAAAAACAAATAGCTTAAAATCGAATATTGTAGAGTTAGGATCTGGAACAGGATCGTTAATTGAGCAGATCACACACCAAAAAATTTTTGCAATTGAGTTGTCTTTGACCGCAAGAAAAGAACTTAGGAAAAAAAACATAGAAAATTTTGAGAGCATAGAAAACTTAGGTTTTGATAGTTCTGATTTGGTATTTGGTAATGAAGTTTTAGATAATATACCCTGTTCAATAGCAATTTACAAAAATAATAAATGGTTTGAAAAAGCAGTGAAGTTGAGTGATCAAAGCTTGTCTTATCACCATGTAGAGGCCAGAGATGAGGTATTGGATTGGATAAATATAAATGGTATACAAGGTGATGAAAATATTGAGGTAGAAGTGCAATTCAATACAGATCAGTTTCTGGAAGATATAAGTATTAAGCTAAATCCACAGTATTATCTATTTTTTGATTATGGATTTGAACAAAAAGACAGAAAAAAAAGAAAATATAAATCTTTACTCAGAACATATAAAGACCATCATCTTGGTGTAGACCCAATTCAAGATCCTGGCAATGTCGACATCACATACGATGTTAATTTTTCTTCGGTTTCTCGAAAATTAGAAACCTTAGGGTATCGATTAACTTTACTTTCTCAAAATAGTTTTCTAATTGAAAATGGATTTAATGAGTACTTTGACCAATTACAAAATCAACTCTTATTATCTGAAGGTTTAGAAAATTTAACAATTAATAGTGAGTTATCCGGATTAAAAGCACTTATTGATTCAAATGGATTGGGAGGATTTTATTGTCTGATTGCAAAAAAAATATAATTTTTATAAATTTATAATTAAATTATGAATTTTGTTAAAACAACTTTCCTTCTCACTCTTATGACATTAGTTTTGCTATTCTCCGCAGCTGCATTGGGTTTTGATTTAATCTCTGCACTATTCTTTGCTTTAGTATTCAATTTTTTTATTTACTTTTTTTCTGGAAACCTAGCTATTCGCTCAACTAGGGCTGAGCTTATAAAAGATGGAGAATTCCATGAGGTAAATGAAATAATTTCTCATCTAACACAAAAAGAACAAATGCCCATGCCAGAACTTTATATTATTAAAAGTGATCAACCAAATGCTTTTGCAACAGGTAGAAATCCAAAAAATGCTAAAGTTGCTGTAACAACTGGTATATTAAATTTGCTAAACAGAGATGAATTAGAGGGTGTGTTAGCTCATGAATTATCACACATCAAAAATAGAGACATTTTAGTTTCAAGCATAGCTGCAATGCTCGCAGCAGCAATTTCTTTTATGTCTAGAATGGTCTTTTGGGGTGGTGGTAATAGGAATAAAAATACACATCCTGTGGTAATAGTCATTGCATTTATAGCTGCACCGATTGCTTCTTTAATTATTAGAATGGCTATCTCTAGAACAAGGGAGTTTGGTGCAGATAAAACTGGTTCTGAAATCTCAGGTAACCCACTAGCTTTGGCATCTGCATTAGAAAAAATTGAAAGGTATTCAAAATTACCAATGAATGTCAATCCAGCAGTAAGTCAGTTATTTATTTCAGATCCACTCAAAGCATTTTCTGGAAATAGTTTCAGTAAACTATTCTCAACTCATCCACCTACAGTTGAAAGAGTCAGAAGATTAAGGCAGCGTCAGAGTGGTATTAGATACTAATAATACTCCTTCTGTTATGCCAGAAGATCTTGAAAATTTAATTCAACAAGGGTATCAACTTATTGATGTAAGAGAACATGATGAATGGGATGCAGGCCATTATAAAAGTGCCATCCACATTCCTATGGGAAGTATTGTTGAAAGTATTGATAAGTTGGTGGTTGATAATAAATATATTTTTATTTGCAGGTCTGGAGCTAGGTCAAGCCGTGTTACAAACTATGTGAATTCTTTAGATATTGAATCATATAATTTATCGGGGGGCATGAAAGAGTTTCAAAAGTTTACTAAAGAAATAGTAGATTTAGAGGGCAATCCTGGACAAATCATTTAAAATCATTTTGTGATAATTTGTATTGGGAACGCATTAGTAGATTCATTGACTCAAATAGAAGAATCTAAAATTAACGAACTAAATTTAAACAAAGCAAGAATGACCTTAGTTGATAAAGAACGTTCTAATTTTCTTCTGCTAAATATGGAAAACCCTATATATGAAGCTGGTGGCTCTGCAGCAAATACTGCTTATTGGATTTCTCAACTTGGTGGAGAAGTTGGTTTCATCGGAAAGATTTCAAACGATGAGTTAGGTAAGCAATTTAAATCAAGTTTGAATAGCTCAGGATTAAAAGATTTTACTGTTTACGAAGAAGAGGACAATCAAACTGGGTTATGCGCAATTTTTATTACACCAGATGGTGAAAGAACGATGAATACTTATCTTGGAGCGGGAGAATATCTTTCAATAGAGGATTTAAACATTGATTCAATTTCAGATGCCAAAATACTATATATGGAAGGATATCTTTGGGACAAGCCTTCTAGCAAGGAAGCGTTTCTTCATGCTGCAAAACTCAATAAAAAATCTGGTGGTATGAATGCAATTAGTTTATCCGATGTATTTTGTGTAGATATGCATCGAGATAGTTTTAAAGATTTCATCAAAAGTGACATTGATTATGTTTTTTGCAATGAGGATGAACTTAATTCACTTTTTGAGTTAAATGATATTAATAAATCTATTGAAAATTTTGAAGAAACATTTCGTGATGTTAAGCAATTAATTTGTACTCTGGGATCAGATGGTGTTTTGATTTATGATGATGGTAGAAAACACACTTTTAGTGCAACTGAAGCTGATGTTGTAGATAAAACTGGTGCAGGTGATTTCTTTGCTGGAGGATATCTTTTTGGTCTTCAAAAAGGATTATCTATAAATGAATCTGCTGAGATTGCTAATAGAAGCGCAGCTCATGTTATTAGTGAGATTGGTGTAAGGCCAAAAAAGTCTTTTAATTAATCAGTCCAACCTAATACATTTATCATCTCAATATTTTCATTCTTTGAAGAATCCATTTTTAAATGAATTTTGAGAGGAGTAAATGACTTATTTTTAGAAAATATTATAAGATTATTTTCGGAATCATTAGCTACTATATAGTTTCCATCTGGTGACCAGTGCAATGACTCAAAATAATAATTTGAAGGTGCTCTAGAATTGAAAACTTCAATAGTCTCTGTCCTGCTTACATAGTAAATACCAATAGATCTGGAATTATAATCTGAAGATTCCCAAGGATCGATTAACTTTTCACCGTATATATTCATTCTGTTATTTTCGTTTGAGTAAAACTCGATATCTATTTGCTCTATAATTTTTCCAGTAGATGTATCAATTATTAATGCCTTTCTATCGTTATTTGATTCATAATCCCAGTAATACAGAATTATATTTTGTTCATTATAAATTTGAGCGTCATAGAAATTGATATCGTAGGATAATTCATAAAGTTCACTACTACAAACAATGGATTCTTCCTTTAAAGATTCTGTTGATAAATCAATATAAAAAATACAGGTATCTAATATGTCTGGTGCTGGAGGAAGTATATTTTCTGTTTGTATTTCTACATTGAAAATCAACTTACCAGTGATTTGATTATTTGATTTTAAATCCTCATATTCTGGAAGTGGTATCACTCCAAAAATAGCAACTATGAGTGATGTAGCAACGAATATAGTTGAAGAGATTAAGAGCAAAAGCCTGTTTGACATTATTTTTTTAAATTTTCTCTAATAGAATTTAAATATAATCCTACAGCTACAAGAACACCACCTACTAAAAATAGTATCAAAGGAGGCCATATGTTATCAGGTAATAACTCAGTAATTAATCTTGGAAGATTGATTATCAAGCCTAAACCACCAATATAAAATATGACTTGCTCTGATAATTGAATACTTGCCCAGACAAATATGATGGATCCAGAGATTAGTAAAATTATTTGAAAAAGATCATTACTACTTAGTAAGTCATCTATTAATATAATAAATCCAATTGACATTGTTGAAGTAGATAACAAATAACCTAACCAGCTTGGTCCTAATTTATCATTTAAAGTATATAATCCCCAAATTAAACCTGTTGCAATTAAGAACAAACCACCAGACCAAGGTTCAATATTTGGAAAAATTAGATTTCCTAATGACCCAAGAAAAAAAATTGATGTATAAAAAAGTGCAATGTGTTGAAATATAAGACGAGTTCTTATGTACAAAATTAATGAATATACAAAAACAGAAAAAGAAACTATTAGTATAGAGATCTCTTCAGAAAAATTTGCATCAATCGTCCTATTCAAGATATTTAAAGTGAATGCAATTGTTGATCCAAATGAAATTGTTGAAATAAAGTAAAGAACGGATGATACTCTCTCAGATGATTTAAAAATAAATATATTTTTATCTTCAAATTTTTCACTGTAATTTGCTGCATAAATTAAAAATAAAGTTGTAACAATAAGAAGTATTAATTGAGCCCAATAAGCTAAATTATCCCAAATTAGTGGAAGTGTGCCAAGCAATCCTGAGAGCAAAAAAAGGCTTCCAATCAAAGTTATTGTTTTCGCAACTTTAGACTTTTGAGATGGGTTTGAATTATTTTCAAAATTTATAATATTGTCAAAGGTTGATTCTGTTATAAGATCGTTTTCAAGCCATTTATTTAATAGATTAAGAATTTTTTTATCCATAAAATTATCCTAATCAATTAAAATTTCATCTCACTAATTTTTATTTATAATCTAAACTTTATAGAGACTTATTGTTATGCCGAGATGCCCGAGCGGCCAAAGGGAGCAGACTGTAAATCTGCCGGCTATGCCTTCGTAGGTTCGAATCCTACTCTCGGCACTTAAGCCCTCTTAGCTCAGTTGGTAGAGCACTTCCATGGTAAGGAAGAGGTCTCCGGTTCAATCCCGGAAGAGGGCTCAGAGGCTAAACTAAGTTTATGGCGGCGTAGCTCAGTTGGTAAGAGCGCACGACTCATAATCGTGAGGTCGGCAGTTCAAGTCTGCCCGCCGCTACAAGAGCAAGAAAGGAACAAAAATGGCATCTGATAAAAGGCCACCTATTACTTTGGTGTGTACTGAGACTGGTGATCACAATTATGTGACTACTAAAAATAAAACAAATACACCAGACAGGCTAGAACTTATGAAATATAGCCCTAGATTGCGAAAGCACACACTTCACAGAGAAAAAAGGTAGATTTATTAATTTTTCATAATTATTCTTACTTTAGGTAATGAAAAATATTTCTAATACAGAAAACTATAGTGACAATATATCTAATGCAGAGTTAGTAAAAAAGTCACAGTTTGGTGATAAATCTGCATTTGAACAATTAGTAGTCAGACATCAAGATTTAGTCTTCTCACTTGCTTATAAATTGACTGGAAATAGAGAAATGGCTAATGATGTAGCTCAGGAATCTTTTATAAGAGCCTGGAAGGCAATTGAAAAATTTCGTGGTGATTCAACATTCAGTACATGGATATATAGGATTACTGTAAATACAGCATGGACTCTTAGAAAAAAAGCAAAAAAACATAATACTCTTAATATTGAAGATACTTATGAGCCGATAGTAATTGACGAAAAAAAAGATCCAGAGCTAGTTGCAATAAATTCTGACTTATCTTCTGTCTTGGTCAGTGCCTTAGATAAAATTCCGATCGATCAGAGGATAATTGTTGAGTTAAAAAACATTGAAGGACGATCACACAAAGAGATTGCTGAGTTTCTTGGAATCAGTGTGACAGCTGCAAAAGTTAGATTACATAGAGCTCATCAAAAATTAAGACAGATATTAGAGGAAGTAGATAAATGAAAGATATTTTTTCAAATTTGAAAACAAATATACTTTGTAAAAGGACCAGAAATAAAATGTTGTCATCTTATCTTAGTAATCAATATTTTGGTTTCGATAACAATCCACATGCATCTTCATGTATTAAATGTCAAGTTTCTGGAAAGAGATATAAAGCTTTCAAAAAAGAACTTGATAATGAATTCGAGAAGGAAGTTGAAGTACCTACAGACTTTGCTTCAAAGGTTATGTCATCATTAGATAAAAAAGTAAAAACAACTACAAGTAAGAGCACAAAAATAATATTATTGACATTGCTCGGAATATTATCAATTATATTTTTAATATTTGGACGTAAGCGCTCATCTAGCAAATTAGAGAAGGAGCAATAACTGAGGGGTGTAGCTCTAATTGGCAGAGCGACGGTCTCCAAAACCGTAGGTTGTGAGTTCGAGTCTCACCGCCCCTGCTGGAATTATTATGAATGAAATGAACAGAGAAATGAGAAGGATGTCTGAACGTGAAGAACGTTTAGCAAAAAAAGCTGATAGGAATATTGGTAGGCATCAATCAGGTGAAAAAATTTCAAGGTTTAAAAGAATTGGAAATTATTTAGGAGA
>CACOLU010000014.1 GCA_902628045.1 uncultured Candidatus Actinomarina sp.
TGTTTTAGTGAACTATTTGGGTCTTTTTTTCCCTGCGATCTTGGAACAGGCAGGTCAGATAGTGTCTGTAATTTGTAATTTGTTTCTTCTAAATTTGGTTGCTGGCTCACTTAACTAATGTTAAATAATTATCAGAATTAGCATCATTTCCATTTACAATTTCGAGGTAATTTTTTCTAATTGCGTTTGTAACATCCCCAGGTGAACCATCTCCAATATTACTATTGTCAACAGATACAACACCAATAACCTCTGTAGCAGTTCCAGTAAAGAAAAGTTCATCAGCATTTAGTAAGTCTTCTTTAGAAATATTTTGCTCAGTTACTTCAAAATTCAAATTATTAGCTATTTCAATTACTGTTTTTCTAGTAATCCCCCCTAATGCTCCTGTTTCAATAGGAGGTGTGGTTATTTTATTATCCTTAATTAAAAATAAATTCTGTCCACTACCTTCTGCTACAACATCGCCATCACCAAACATGATTGCATCATCATATCCATTGTTTACAGCATCAATTTTTGCAAGTGTTGAATTCATATAACCACCTACTCCTTTTGCTGTAGGTATAAAACTTTCTGGACTGATTCTTTTCCATTTTGAGATACAGACCTTAACACCGTTGTTTCCAGCTTCGTCTCCTAGGTAAGCTCCCCAACTCCACGCAGAAATAGAGACACCTACAGGAACGTCGCTAGGTAAAAGTCCCATTTCGCCTTCGCCAAAAAATACTAAAGGTCTTATGTATGCGGAAGTTAGATTATTTAGATGTACAGAATCTTTAATTGCTTGAGTAATTACTTCTTTATCGTATGGGATATTCATGTTATATGCTTTTGCGGAATTGTATAATCTATCTACATGATCGTTTAGTCTAAAAATAGAAGTACCTTTTGGACATTCCCTAGCTCTTATTCCCTCAAAGACTCCAGTACCATAATGTAAGGTATGGGACATAACACTAACTGTTGCATCTTCCCAATTAACAAACTCACCATTCATCCAAATAAGTTTTGACTTTTCCATTATTAATAACAAATAATAGTCCTTTTTATCATTGAAGCTATAAAAAATACTATTATTCAATTGTGAAAAGATTTTTGGCATCAGGATTTGGTGTTGGGCTAGTCTGGCAAAACATTTTTGGCAACAAAAAAGGTGGTGGAACTTTAGCGCCTTTAATTTTCGCGGTTCTAGTTTATTTCTTGAATCTAAACGTACTTGAATTATCAATTGTATTTGTTACATTTTTATTAATTTATTTCTATTCAGTGGAAGATTATTATGCTGAAGAAGACCCAAGTTGGATCACTTTAGATGAAATTGTAGGAATGAGCTTAGTGTCTTTAGCTTCACCTTCAGAAATGCTACCTCTAATTGCAGGTTTTCTAGTGTTTAGAGCAAGTGATATTTTAAAACAACCAAAATTTGTGTCACAGTTAGAAGATTTTCCAGGAAAGCTCGGTGTTCTATATGATGATTTAGGGGCTGGGTTATTAGGTTTACTATCTGCTACGATAGTACACCAAGTTAGTCTTCTAACTCTTTAAGCAATAATTCTTTAGCCATTCCTGGATTAACAGAACCATTAGATTGTTTCATAAGTTGCCCAACAAGAAAACCTACTAGTTTATCTTCACCTGATTTAATTCTATCGACTATATCTTGATTCTCTTGAATAATCTGATTTATCATTTCTGAAATTTTTTCAGAGTCGTTTTCCTGATATAGATTGTTCTCCTCAGCTACTTTACTTGGAGTAGTGTCTGTAGTTAAGATTTCAGTCAAAATAATTTTTGCAGATGTAAAAGATATCTTATCACTTTTGATTAATTCAATAATTTCTGGCAAATAGCCATCATTAAACCATTCTGGAAGGACTTCAATATTTGCCTTCCTCATTTGTCCCTGAAGCTCCCCTGTAATCCAATTGTATGAAGCTACTGAGTCTTTAGTTTGGTCAAAAACTTTAACATACAATTTTTTAATCCACTCATCGCTTTTACTTAATATATTTGACTGGCTCAAAGAAAGGCCTGTTGTCATTAATTCCTCTCTTTGAGCTTTTGGAAGAAGCGGCATTAGTGTTTCAACTTCTGCAATAAAATCTTCACTCAGAAGCATATCTGGAAGGTCAGGATCGGAAAAATATCTATAGTCGGCACTACCTTCTTTTGACCTCATTGTGCTAGTCATTTCTTTGTTTTCATCCCAATGCCTAGTTTCCTGAACAATTTCAACTCCCTCTTCAAACGCTTTAGTTTGTCTTTGTATTTCATAATCTATTGCTCTTTCTAATGATCGCAGAGAGTTCATGTTTTTTATCTCTACTTTTGTTCCTAGTTCAGTACTACCCTCAGGAGCCACTGATATGTTTGCGTCAAATCTTAGATTCCCCTTCTCTAGACGACCTTCTGAAATATTTAAATCTATCGATAGTTGCCTTAGCTCCTCTATGTAAGCAACAGCTTGTTTCGAAGATGAAATGACTGGCTTAGTAACAATCTCGACTAGAGGTACGCCCGAACGATTAAAATCTAGAGCAGTACTAGTTGCGGATTCAATTCTTCCTGATCCACTGTGTGAAGATTTACCTGTATCTTCTTCCATGTGAACTCTTTCAATTTGAATATAATCCTTATTTTCATCAATAACTATTTCCAATTCACCATTAAGTCCAACTGGTAAATCAAATTGAGAGATTTGATAGTTTTTTGGTAAATCAGGATAAAAATAATTCTTACGATGAAACATGCCTTTACTTGTTATTTCACACCCGGTGCTAAGAGCGAGTAAGGTAATAAATTCTATAGCTTTTTTGTTAGGTACAGGCAAAGCGCCCGGTAAGCCTATACAGGTTGGACATAAGCTTATGTTTGGCTCATCAGTATCAACAACTGCGCACCTACAAAACATTTTTGTGTTTGTATTTAATTCAATATGAGTTTCAATACCAATTGTAGGTTTTAAAGACATTACAACCATCCTTTAGGTTGTCCATCAAACTGAACCTCATTTTCAATTATTTCTGAAAAATCTAGAAGTGAATTGTCAGATAATGGCCTACTCATTACTTGCACTCCAAGAGGTAGTTCATCTTTACTAAGTCCAGTAGGAATACTTATTGCTGGAAGGCCAGCCAAATTAGCTGGAATTGTGCATAAGTCTGACATATACATTTCTAATGGATTATTTGTTTTCTCACCAGACTTGAATGCCTGTGTGGGAGTTGTTGGTGAAATCAAATAATCAACATCTTTAAATGATTTAGCAAATTCATCTATCATTTCTTTTCTTGCCTGCAAAGCTTTTCCATAATATTCGTCATAATATCCTGCTGATAGTGCATAGGTTCCTAACAAAATTCTTCTCTTAACTTCAGAACCAAATCCTTCAGCTCTGGTATTTTCCATCATTTCATAACTAGTGTTTCCATCTACTCTTAATCCGTATCTAACGCCATCAAATCGTGCAAGGTTTGCTGAACACTCAGCTGGTGCAATTAAATAATAGATACTGATAGAAAGTTTGATTATTGGTATTGAGATCTCTTTAACTTTATAGCCTTTAGATTTAAGAATTTCAATGACTTTATTAACTTCATTTTTAGCTTCATCTGAAATGCCATCTTCCATTAATTCTTTTATCACTCCAATTGTGGCAGTATTGTCACTTGGAAGATCTAATTGGTTATTAATTACAGAAGTAGCGTCACGACTATCTTCACCAGAAATCGAAGAAAAAATGATTCTTGCGTCATCTACTGTTTTTGTAATTGGACCAATTTGATCTAAAGATGATGCAAAAGCTACCAAACCAAATCTGGAGACAGTTCCATATGTCGGCTTAAAACCCACTAGACCACAAAAAGATGCTGGCTGCCTTATTGATCCGCCAGTATCACTTCCGAGTGCTGCAATTGATGATCGTGCACCAACAGAAGCGGAAGAACCTCCAGAAGACCCTCCGGGAACATAATCTGTATTCCACGGATTTTTAGTAAGGCCAAATGCAGAGTTTTCAGTCGATGAGCCCATCGCAAATTCATCAAGATTAGTTTTACCAGTAAACAAAGCATTCTGCTCTTTAAGTTTTTCAATTACCGTTGCGTCATAGGGAGATGTATAGTTTGATAACATTTTCGAAGAGCATGTAGTTTTATAATTTTTTATATTGATATTGTCTTTGATTGCAATTGGTATACCGTCTAATAAACTAGCTGATTCATCATTGCTAAATCTTTTGTCAGATTCAGCTGCTTTTTTTATATTTTCTTCTTCAAAAAGTGTTAGGTGTGCATGAAGTGCTGCTTCTGAATTTGCAGCATTTTCAAATACTTTTGAATACAATTCAGATGGTTTTAACTCTTTTTTTGTAAACAGTGAGTTAATTTCTCTAATAGATAAATGTGAAGCATCCATGACTATTCCATCGAAGGAGGAACTACGAACTTTCCATCTTTAGACTCTGGAGCATTGCTAATTGCCTCATCATGAGTTAATGATTCTACAACTTCATCATCTTGTAGTTCTAATTCTTTTTCTAAAGGATGTATAAATATTTCTTGTTGCTGAGAGTTCAGTTTTAAATCGCTTAATGCATTAACGTGTTCCAAAATAATGCTTAAGTCATTGCTCAGACTGTCTTGTTCTTCTTCTGATAAATTTATAGAAGCAAGCTTAGCTATATTTTTAATATTGAACTCATCACTCACTTTTTACTCCTAGATAGCCTGAAAGTAATTCATATGATTCTAATAGCTGTTTTTTACTAACATGTTCATTCGTTGTATGTGCTAAAAGTGGATCACCCGGTCCAAAATTTACACATGGAATTTTATGCTCGAAAAATCTTGCGATATCAGTCCATGCTTGCTTAGGCTGGACCACTGATCCTGTCTTTTTTATAAAATCGCTAATTTTTTCTTCTGTTTTATTAGGCATAGCTCCATCCGAAGTATTTAATATTTCAACTTCAGCATAATCAAAAAATAAGTCGTTAATGTAACTACCTGCTTCAGATCCATTTAGTTCAGGTGAGTATCTAAAGTTCAAATTTAGTTTTAATGTTTCTGGAATAACATTGTTTGCAATGCCAGAAGAAATTTTTGTAATTGACATTACTTGTTTAAAATTTAATCCATCAATTTCAATTTCTCTTATTTCATTATCTTCAACTAACTTAACAACATCTTTAACTTTATAAATCGGATTATCTCCAACCCAAGGTCTTGCTGAATGTGCTGCTTTGCCATTAATTGTTAGAGTTGCGTTTAACGCGCCCAAGCAACCTAATTGAATTTCATTATCAGTTGGTTCTAGTATTATTGCGAAGTCAATATTAAAATCGCTTAAAAGAATTGGCATAATTATATTTAAACCATTATCTATATATGAACTTTCCTCAGCCGTATAAAATACTCCAATTATTTCTGAGGAATTTTCAATCAAAGAATGTAACATGACTGCAATACCACCCTTCATATCAACAGATCCTCTTCCACCAATCAAATCTTCGTTATCAAATTCGACTTGTTGATTAGGAACAACTGGAACGGTATCAACGTGACCAACTAGAGCAATTTTTTTTGTAGATTCACTAGGAAGAGCTATTATTCCACCACTATTTCTTTTTACTTCACCTTGAAAATTATTGTCTTCTAAGAATGTTTCAATAAAATCTAAAATCTTTTCCTCTTTGCCAGTCTCAGATTCAATAGAAATAAGCTTTAAAAAAGTATCAACTAAGTTCAAACTTCAACTCCAAAAGTTCTCAATGCATCAGTAAGTGAAGTTTTTTCATCAGTAGATTCTTTTCTTTTTCCAATTACTAATGCACAAGGGGTGTTAAAAACTCCACTTGGAAACTCTTTTGGTCTTGTTCCTGGAATAACAACAGAATTCTCTTCAACTACACCCTTAAACTCAATTGGTTCATCACCTGTTACATCAATAATTGGTGTAGATGCAGTAAGAGTAACATTTGCACCAATCACAGCTCCTTTTTTAATTCTGACTCCTTCCACAATAATTGAACGGGATCCAATAAATGCCCCATCTTCAACTACAACCGGCATTGCGCCAGCAGGTTCTAAAACTCCACCAATACCAACTCCACCGGAGAGGTGAACATTTTTCCCAATTTGAGCACAAGACCCAACAGTAGCCCATGTATCAACCATTGTTCCCGAACCTACATATGCTCCAATATTTACAAAACCAGGCATAACAACAACACCCGGTTCACAAAAAGCTCCATATCTAACTACTCCGGGTGGAACAACCCTAATTCCTAATTCTTTATAATTTTTTTTTGGTTCAAGCTTGTCATAATAAATTAAATCACTTGCACTTATTTCTCTTAAGTTTCTTATTGAAAAAAATAATAAAATTGCATCTCTTACCCATTCATTGAGAGTCCATTCATTGTCTTGATAGCTTGCGACTCTTATATTGCCCTTATCAAGCTCTTCAATTGTATGTTCGATAATTGATAAATCACTTTCTGATAAATTATTAGGATCAACATTTTTAATTTTTTCTTCTAAATTTTCTATTTTCACTTTGGTCTCTTTTTATTTCTTAGATATTATTTTAATGTATGACTAAACAGACTTATAGATTTATTATTCTTTTATTAACTGCTTTGTTAATTCTAGTTATAACTTGGGGAGTAACATTTTCCCAAAATAATAATGAGGAATTGGTTTTGCCAAATTCACTTGAAAATATTTACCCGTTACCATATGATCAAGTTCCTCAGCAAGTTTCATTAGAAATAGATTTACCTGCTGGGTATGAATTAACTCTTATCGTTGACAATTATATAATACCAAAATCAGAAATACAGTTTGTTGAAGCCACTGGTGTATATATATGGAAACCTGGTCCAAACAAGACTTTTGAAACTTGGAATCCAGGAAAGCATTATATAAGAATTAGTTGGGATACACTTACTGGCTTACCTGATTTTGGAGAATATGAATGGGAGTTTACTACTTATTAACTAGCTCAGTAAAATTGTCTTCTGTTAACGTTTCTACGCCTAACTTTTGTGCCTTTGTTAGTTTTGATCCTGGTTTTTCTCCGTATACTAAATAATTAGTATTTTTAGATACAGATGAAGTTACTATTCCTCCTAAGTCTTCAATAAATTTCGTAGCTTGTTGCCTTGTATAATGATTTAATGTACCAGTGAGTACAAAGGTTTTACCGTTTAATTGGCCTTGAGAGGTTTTTACAAGTGTATTTACTTTAAAACCAATTTTTGTTAAATTATCAATTAATTTTTTATTAGAATTTTCTGTATACCATTCAGAAATAGAGTTAATGACACTGTCAGAAATGCCATGAATCTGTTGTAAGTCTGATTCATTAGCATTAAAAACACTTTCAAGTGAACCAAACGAATTAACTAATAATTTGGATGTCTGTTTACCAACAAATCTAATTCCCAATGCAGCTAATAATTTTGAGGGTTCAACATTAATTGATTCTTTTATTGCATTTAGAAGGTTGATAGTTTTCTTTTCTTTCCATTGTGGAAGATTAATTAATTGATCGTAATTTAAACTGTATAAATCTTCAAAATTTGAAATTAGATTTTCATTCAATAAAGTCTCCACTGTCTCTCTTCCCAAACCATCTATATCAAGACCAGATTTAGAACCAAAGAATATTAGAGCCTCTTTACTAGCAATTTTACATTTTTCTTTTCCTGCGCATCTTGGAACTTTCTCTTCGTTAACAAATTCAATTGAATACTCCTCGCACAAACATTTTTTTTGTAAAGACCAGCTTTTTGAAGAACTCCCTCTTCTTTCAGGAATAGATGAGACTACTTCTGGAATAACATCTCCTGCACGTCTTACAATTACATAGTCATTTATTCTTAAGTCTTTTCTCTTAATCTCATCGGGGTTATGCAAAGTTGCAAATGATACTAATGCTCCACCAACGTTAACTGGCTTCAGAACAGCAACGGGAGTAATAGCTCCAGTCCTTCCAACTTGTAATTTTATGTCTAATAGCTGAGTTGTCTGTTCTTCTGCTGAGAATTTAAAAGCAATTGCCCATCTCGGAGCTTTCGATGTAAAACCTAATTCATCCTGAGTGATTGATGAATTTACTTTTAAAACTGCACCATCTATTTGATAATTAAAATTATTTCTGTTGTCTTCAATTCTTTGAAGTTCTGACTCAACATTTTTTATATCTTTAGTTATTGTGACTTCGTTAGTACTAAATCCTAAATCTTTTAACAATCCAATTTGATCGGAATAGCTTTCAATTGCTTGTCGGTCATGTTCGATTAGTTGGTAAGCAAGAAGTCTTAAATCTCTTTTAGCAGTAATAGTAGAGTCTTTTTGCCTCAAGGATCCAGCAGCTGCATTTCTTGCATTTATAAACTCAGAGGTTCCTTCATTTCTTAGTTCCTTTAGTTTTTTTACTTGCTCTATTGTCATTTCCTTTTTATCGAGCTGAGACAAGTGATCTAGCTTTTTTTGATCATTAATTTTTTGATTATTTAATTGTTCAAAACTTTCTTTAGGCATGAAAATTTCACCTCTCACTTCTACTTCACCTTCGATGTACTGCTTTAACTTGAGTGGAATATTCATGATAGTTTTTATATTATGTGTAACGTCTTCTCCCACAAACCCATCTCCGCGAGTAAGTCCCTTCACAAGCAACCCATCTTTATAAATTAAAGATATTGCAAGACCATCTATCTTTGGTTCTACTGTTAAAGGAAATATTTTTTTATCAGTTAATTTCTCAAGTTTTTCTATCCATTTTGTAATATCATTAATACTTTCTGAATTATCTAAACTGTACATTCTTTGCTTATGAGTTACTTGCTCAAAGACATTATCAGGAGTGCCTGTTACCCGTTGTGTTGGAGAATATTCAAAAACTAAATCTGGGTTATCTGATTCGATTTTTTTTAAATCATTAAAAAGCTTATCGTATTCACCATCTGACATAATTGGTTTATTCAATACATAATATGCGTGTTCAGCAGCTGTTAACTTTTCAATTAAAACAATGACATCTTTATTATTCATAAACGTCTTCTAAAACTTTAGAGGTAATTCTTCCTCCCCCAACAAGTTTTGTACCATTATAAATTACTCCAAACTGTCCTGGAGCTACGCCCATTGTTGGTGTTTTCAAGACAACTTGAAAAGTAGTTTCATCTATCTTCTCTATTGAACATGGGGCATCTTCTGAGTTGTAACGAGTTTGAATTGACAAATTTCCATACTCAACTTTATTTACAAAAGTCACGTCATCCAAAATAAATTTTTTGGTTGTTAGCTCATCCTTGCTTCCGATATAAATCTTATTATTTTCTACATCAATTTTTGTTACATATTTAGCTTCACCTTGGCCGCCTGGAACACCTTTTCTTTGTCCGATAGTGTAAGCATGTATACCTCCATGTGTGCCCATTTCATTTTCATTTTTATCGACTATTAACCCTTTTGATGAAACATCTAATCTTTTACTTACAAAGTTTCTGTAATCTTTCTTACCAACAAAACATATATCTTGGCTGTCTTTTTTAAAAGCAGTCTTTAAACCAAGGGATGCGGCTATTTGCCTAACCTCTGGTTTTGAAATAGTACCAAGTGGAAACTCTATTTTTTCTAATATTTGTGAATCAAGCATGTGCAAAACATAAGATTGGTCTTTCTCTAAATAATCAGCTTTATGAAGCTCATAAAAACTATTCTTTCTTACAATCTTGGCGTAATGGCCCGTAGCTACCATTTCACAATTTAATTTGTTTGCCTGATCTATAAAATGATCGAACTTAACAGACCTATTGCACTCCACACATGGATTTGGAGTTAATCCTTGCGCGTACATGTCTACAAAGTTGTCGATAACATTTTCTGAAAAAGAAGTAGTGTAATCTAATACGTAATAAGGAATATCTAATTTAGCGGCTACTTTTCGAGCATCTTCAGAATCTGCTGATGTGCAACACCCTGTTTCAGGCATTTCGCCATTAGGTCCCTCCCAAAGCTTCATAGTCACACCAATTACTTCATGTCCTTGTGACTTTAATAGGCCGGCAACAACGGAAGAATCTACTCCACCACTCATGGCAACTAAAATTCTCATATAAGTTCCTTAATAGTTTTTTTGACAATTTCAGCAAACTTTATGCCATCTCCATTTTGTGTAGTCCAACCAAAGCTGAACCTAAGATGGTTATTAATTACCTTTTCGTCAATTTTCATAGCTTTTAAAACATGGGATGGTTTTTGTGCTCCGCTAGCACATGCAGATCCTCTCGAAACTCCGATCCCATTTAAGTCTAAAGCTACCATTAATGTTTCTGAATTTACTTCTTTGAATTGTATATTTGATATATGACACAATCTCTCAACATTTTCTCCAACTATTTTTAATTCAAAATTTTCTTTTAAAATATTTTCAAAAATTTGTCTTTCATTTTCAATTAGTGCAACTTCTTCTTCTAAATTATTTTGCTGTTCTTTAAGAGCTGCGGCTAACCCAGCAACACCGGAAACATTTACTGTTCCAGCTCTTCTTTCAAGCTCTTGCTTTCCACCATGTAAGAAACTTGGTATTTTGTATCCAGTCTTTAAAAACATAACTCCAATCCCTTTTGGGCCACCAATTTTATGACCTGAAATTGCAGCACTATCAATTCCAAGATTATGAAAGTTTAATTTTTTTGTTGCAACTGCTTGTACTACATCCGAGTGAAATAATGTATTTGGATTAACGTCTTTTACTATCTTTGACATTTCTTCAATAGGTTGAACAACTCCGGTTTCATTATTGGCATACATAACTGAAGTAATCAAGGTATTCGAATTTATAGATTTTTTAAATTCATCAATATTTGTTATTCCGTCACTATCGCAGGAAACAAAATTAACATTAAATCCTTTTTTATGAACATTTTCAGCAGAGGCTATAACAGCTTCATGTTCAATTTGGGTTGTAGTAAGTTCAGCATTTGAATCATTATCTATAAAAGGTGTTTTAATTATCCAATTGTCTGCTTCAGTACCACCACTTGTAAAAGTAATCTCGTTTGGGGCCGCTCCAAAACAACTGGCAATAAACTCTCTAGAATCTTCCAAGATATTTTTAGCTTTTCTTGACAGTGCATGACCTCCAGAAGAGTTTGCAAAAGCATCCATTTCTGTCTTTTTGTATGCTTCGAACGCAACCTCACGCATTGGAGTTGTTGCAGCGTGATCTAAATATATATAATCATTTTTATTCATATATATTTATTTTACTTATGAACTAATATTGTTTAACAAGCAATGAGTAAAAGAATTAAAGTTTCAACTATCATTCATAAACCGATTGAAGTTGTTTGGGATGAGGTTAAAGTTATGAAAAATCATGTGAATTGGATGCAAGATGCCGCAAATATTGACTTTCTTTCTGAAAATGAAGCTGGAATTGACACAAAAATGCGAGTTTTGACAAAAGTAGGACCTTTTACCTTAAATGATATTATCACAGTGACTACTTGGGAGGAAATGAACAGTATAGGAGTAATACATGAAGGTATTGTTACTGGAAAAGGCGCATTCTATTTAAGCAAAAATAATGATAACTCAACAAAATTTGAATGGATTGAGGAGTTAAAAGCTCCCTATTATCTTGGAGGACCTATTGCAGAATTTTTTGGAGGAATTGTATTAAAACTAATTTGGAAAAAAAACTTGATGAATCTCAAAAATATTTTAGAAACATGAAAAAATTTTATTTAGTTTTCTTAATTTTGCTGTTGGTTTCTTGTTCTAGTAATGAAAGTTCTGAGATGCAAAGTAATAACGAAAATCAATCTAAAGAAATAGTTGTTGAACAAGGATTCGGTAAAAATCCAAGTGAATATGTTGCAAACTGGAATAGATTAGTATCAGAAATAGCTAGTGATGAAGAAACTCTTTTCTATTTTTCAATAAATCCCGACAACGTACAATGGGCTTCTACTGATAGAAACATTCTTGTATATCAGTTTGGCCTTAATGAAAATACTCAATCTGCATTTGTATTGAACATACTTATCGCCGATGATACTGTTGTTGGAGTTGAATTCTTTTCCCCTGTAGCTAGCGATGAAGTAACCGCACAAAGGACTCGTTTATTTTTTCTAATTATTATTGCTTTATCGGATGAAACATTAGATAAAGACGATAGAGAATCTGTATTATCAAAAGTTGGTCTTTATGATGAAGTAGAAAGTCCAAATCAAGTCGGTGGTGGAGTTACTATAAATAAAGTTAGATATGTAGTAGAACCACTAGTTGATCGTGGAGTATTGGTAGGGATAAACTTTTACTCAACAATAGATTCTCAATAATCTAGCTAGCAATAACTTCTGTTACTCCAGGTACTTTATCTTTTAAAATTCTCTCAATACCACTCTTTAAAGTCGCAATAGACATTGGACATCCCTGGCAAGCTCCGAGCATTTCTATATTAACAACCCCATTTTCAACAGACGCTAATTTAATGTCTCCACCATCAGCTTGTACAGCTGGGCGAATGTATTCAATCGTATCATTTAATACCTCCATATCTACTTCAGCATTCGGATCACGATCTTTAACTTCTGGAAAATTAAGATTTGTCATATCTTAATTATATTGTATTTCACTGCCAAGGGAACTTAGTAAATCAACAATATTTTCATATCCTCTCTCAATATGATCAATCCCTGTGATTAAAGATTCTCCATCAGCTTGTAATGCTGCAATTACTAAACTTGCTCCAGTTCTTATATCAGTTGAATGGACTGGGGCTCCAGATAAATCTTTTACACCTTTTATCATTGCATGTTGCCAGCCAGATTGAATATCTGCACCCATTCTTTGTACTTCTGGTATCCATTGAAATCTTTGATCATACACATTTTCTGTAATTATGGATGTGCCATTGGCTTTTAATAAACATGACCCAAAAATCGGCTGTAAGTCGGTTGCAACTCCTGGATATGGAAGTGTAGAAATCTCAATTGAAGAAATTTTATTTGGACTATCTATTTCTATAGAATTTTCATTGATGACTAAATCTGCACCCATTTCCTTAAATTTTTTGAGCTCCATGGGAAGATTATCTGGATCAATCCCTTTAATTACACCTGACCCTTTCGTAGCTAGAAAGGCGGCCAGGTATGTTCCAGCAACAATTCTGTCCCCTATTACTTTGTGGTTGGTACTTTTAAGGGAATCGACACCCTGAATTGTAATTTCACTTGTTCCCTCACCTTCAATGTGGGCACCCATATTTTTGAGCATTTTTACTAAATCAACAACTTCTGGTTCTCTTGCAGCATTTTCAATAATTGTTGTTCCATCAGCTAATACGGCTGCCAATATTGTATTCTCTGTTGCTCCAACCGATGCATAGGGAAGATTGATCTCAACACCTTTTAATCCATCCGTTTTTCCAATTAACACACCGTGATCTAGTTCAAACTTAGCACCCATTTTTTCTAGTGCCTCAATATGCATTTTGACGGGTCTTGGACCAAGCTGATCACCACCCGGAAAAGCTATTTTAGCTTCACCTTTTCTTGCTAATAACGGACCAAGAACAATAATCGACGCTCTCATCTTTTGGACAACCTCATATGGGGCTTCCACTGAAATATCTGATGGCGAATTAATCTCTAATATCTTATTATCAAGTTTTGATTGTATACCAAGAACATTAAGAACTTCTTGCATGTAATACACGTCAGCTATATTTGGGACGTTATCAATTTTGTAAACTCCCTCTGAAAGTATGGGTAGTATCATTTGCTTCAGAACGGCATTTTTTGCACCGGAAACTTCCACGGTTCCAGTTAATTTTTTTCCACCAATTATTTGAATACTTTTTTCCACTAACATTGATACTACTTAAAAAATAAATGTAACAAAAGAAATGATAGACTCCTTAGAAATTATCAAGAAAAACAGTCATGATGATTGTTCAAATGCACTTTTAGATTTGATAAGCTCTCAAATAAATGAATCTGATGACTTTAGTATTGGGTTATCAGGTGGTAGCACTCCAAAGGTTTTTTATAAATTATTAAGTGAAAAATATAAAAATTATTCAAATATTTATTTATGGACTGTTGATGAAAGACATGTGGATAAAAATAATAATAATTCTAATCAAAAAATGATAAATACAATTTTTGGTAATTCAAATCTAAATATCATTGAATATTCTTACCAAGATAATCCACAGTATTCTGCAGAGAAATACACGGCTGCAGTTCTGAGCAAAATTGATAAATTTAATGTAGCGATATTAGGCGTTGGAGAGGACGGTCATATTGCCTCATTATTTCCAAACACAACTGCTTTAGAGGTTGACAAGAAAGGGTTTGTTGAAAATGAAGTAAATATAATTACTAAATGGCGGATTACTTCAACTTTTCAACTATTAAAAAGTGTTGAACACTTGTATTTACTTGTTACCGGTGAGAATAAAAAAGAAATTATAAAAGAAATTGGCAAAGAAAATAACCTACCCGTAAATAAATTAATTCGTTTAAGAAAAAAAACAATTTTATTGACTGACCAATAAATTTTATTTTTTATATAATACACATAGAGTCATCTTTGTGTCAGTTTGAACCACTACACTAATCCTTCTACCCTGTTGGATGGTGACTCTATTGTCCTAAAAAGGAATCTATGTTAAGCTTCAAAGCCTGTGAATTTTAAAAATTTTTTGTTAGCTTTTGTAACATCTTCAATTTGGGGGTCATCTTTTTTGATGATCAAGTATTCATTACAGGAACTTAACCCATCTGATATAGCTATATACAGGATTTTAATTGGTGCTTTATTTATAAATATCTTTGTTAAGGCTAAAGAAAGTATTATCAGAAGTGACAATATAAGAATTTTTATAATTTCATTTTTTTGGATGGCTCTTCCGTTTTATATGTTTGGCATTGCTGAACAAACTATAACATCTTCATTAGCTGGATTGATAAATGGATCAACTCCAATTTTTGTTGCTTTTATTGCTGTTGTAATTTACAAATTAAAAGTTACAAAAATTCAGGTTTTGTATATTTTTACTGGTTTTATTGGGGTAGGACTTATTTCATTAAGTGAAGGAATTAATGATGTTTCTTTTGAAATTGGTTTTCTCTATGCATTGATTGCCTCAATATCATATGGAATTGCTGTAAATATGGTGGAGCCATTAATTCAAAAATATGATTCATTAATTGTTATAAAAATGGTATTGAGATATGCATTTCTTATCTCACTTATTATCTTTGGGCCTACAGCATCATTTAAACTGCCAACTGTTGAAGTTTCACTGATTCCAATGCTTATATTAGGTATCGGGGGTACTGGGATTGCTTTTTTAACATATTATAAATTATTAGAAAGTGTTGGCAGAATATCCAGCTCATTTGTTGTGTATATGATTCCTATTTTTTCTATTTTTTTTGGGTATCAATTTTTAAACGAAATAACAAATTCAATTCAATTTGTAGGAATTGGAGTAATAATGATTTCTGCATTTCTATATTCAAGAACTTAAGATTTTCTTATTTCAACAAATTCTGATTCAGCTACAGCAGCTAACGTGCCATTATCTAAATGAAGTTCACCTTTATATAGACTATTTCGACCATCAATACTTTCTCTCCATGCAATTGCAGTAACATATTCTATAGATGGCCCAACTGGTTTTAAATATTTTATTGAAAAATTTTTACTGACTGCTCTTTGACCTAATAAAACAGTTAGGGGGCCCATAGTAATATCTATCCATGAGTCAATAATTCCACCAAGTGTTGTTGGAAGAGGATTAAAATATCTTTCACGAACAGGAAACTTACACTTCAATGTTTCGTTTTCTTTATCAAAGTCCAAAAACTCACCCTCAAGCTCGACCCATACATTTGGAACTGTCATTCCTTCATTTTTTAACTTATTTTCAAGACTATCCTCAACCATCATGTAATATTAGCAACTTATATGAATAAGCTGTCTTGGCATGCAAGACAGCTTAAACAGGGTTAATTTGGTAATAATGAAATATTACTTTTAGGGTAAGACAGTTTATGTGCCTTTTGGATGCCAGACTGTTTTAGTTTCAAGATAAGGAAGAATAGATGATAAACCTTCTATAGATGGTTTTGAAACTATTCTTTTAACAGATTCCGATGCATTTTGCTCAATAGCTTTTAATCCATCATTACCCAGTTCTTTGTGGAGTGCTACTAAATTTATTTCAACGTGCTTACTGACATCATTAAGAATATTTTCAAATTTTCCAGTAAGTATATTCAAAGATCCAGATGGGAAGTCAGAATTATTGATATCCTCAGCAAATTTTAATGCCAAAACGCTATTTTCCTCAGAATATGATATTACTGAGCAACCAACTGTTAACGATGGGAGAATACTCATTAGCAACTCATTTAAAGATACATCTGAACCACTCAAGGAAAAGATTACACCTATAGGGTTTTGATGTGAAATATTAAAATATTCTTCAGAAACAGGATTTAAATTACCTGCTAATTGCTCCCATTTATCAGCTAGTCCAGCAAACCAAACTATATTTTGTATCGATTCATCTATATCTTTAATTGCTTTTTGTTTTGTTAGACCATGATCCATGAGAAGTTCAACATAGCTTTCTTTATTTCCTTCAATCATCTCTGATAAACGATAAAGAATTTGCATTCTCAAATAAGGAGTTGTTGAAGACCATTTTTTATAGCCATCTTTAGATGATGTAACAGCGTCTCTGATGTCTTTTTTTGAAGTTAATGGTAATTCATAAACTTCATTTTTTAATTCCTTAGTATATGTTTTTCCAGATTCTGAACGAACATATTTACCATGTACATAATTTTTGTAAGTTTTCTTGATATCTATCATGATGATGCCTTTAAGTAAGAAAGTAGACCATGCCTTCCACCTTCTCTTCCAAATCCAGATTCTTTATATCCCCCAAACGGAGATGATGGGTCAAACTTATTAAATGTATTAGCCCAAACAACACCAGCATCAAGCCTATCTGCAGTCCACAATATTTTAGAGCCCTTCTCAGTCCACACTCCAGCTGATAAACCATATTCAGTATTATTAGCTATTTCAACTGCTTCTTCTGGAGTCCTAAAGGTTAAAGTCGTCAAAACAGGACCAAATATCTCTTCTCTTGCAATTGAATAGGAGGGTTGAACATTAGTAAACAAAGTTGGCCTAAACCAAAATCCATTACCTGGCAATTCACATTGAGTTTGAAATAATTCACCGCCATCTTCAACACCTTCATTAACTAAACCAGTAATTTTATCTAACTGTTCTTTTGAGTTAATAGCACCAATGTCAGTGTTTTTATCTAATGGATTTCCAACTCTTAATGATTGCATTCTTTTTTCTAATTTTTTAACAAACTGATCGTGTATTGACTCTTGAAGAAGTAGTCTACTGCCAGCACAACAGACATGTCCTTGGTTAAAAAATATACCGTTTACTACTCCTTCAACAGCTTGATCGATTGCAGCATCTTCGTAAACAATATTTGCAGCTTTGCCTCCTAATTCAAGAGTAAGCCCAACATCTCTACCAGCTAGTGATTTTTGTATAAGTTTTCCAACTTGAGTTGATCCTGTGAAAGCAATTTTATTTATATCTTTGTGATTTACTATAAGTGAACCCGTTGACCCATCGCCTGTAACTATGTTGACAACTCCAGGAGGTAAACCTGCTTGTTCACATATTTCAGCAAATAGTAATGCTGTCAGTGGTGTCGTTTCTGCAGGCTTTAACACAACTGCATTTCCAGTTGCTAAAGCTGGAGCAATTTTCCAAGCAAGCATTAACAATGGAAAATTCCAAGGTATTATTTGGCCTACTACACCATATGGTTTCAGACTTTTAGTTGCCCAAGAAAGATCTAATTTATCTGCCCAACCAGCAAAATAGAAAAAATTAGCTGCAACCTGTGGTAAATCAAAATCTCTCGACTCCTTAATAGGCTTTCCGCCATCAATAGATTCTAAAACTGCAAATTCTCTTGATCTTTCTTGTATTAACCTGGCTATTTTAAATAGATATCTTGAGCGCTGATTTGGTGTAAGTTTAGACCAAACTTCTAATCCTTCTTTTCCAGCTTTTACAGCACTATTTATATCTTGTTCATTTGATAGAGGGACTTTTGATAACAATTCTTCTGTTGAAGGTGAAATTGTATTTATGTATTTCTTACTCTTTGGTTCTACAAATTTTCCACCAATATAGTTTGAATACTTTTTTTTAATAGACACTATCTCTGGTGATTCTATAGATTCTGAGTATTGCCAATCAATCATGTTAAATCATCCCCTAGGAAAATAATAGCCAGCTTGATAGGCCCCTGTTTTTAGTTTTTTTATTTGTTTTAATACATCATCAAGAAGACTCGATGCCCCAAATCTAAATAATTCTGGATTTAACCAATCAGAACCCATTTCTTCATTGATCATTACTAAATAACGAATGGCATCTTTTGCATCTCTTATGCCTCCTGCTACTTTGATACCAGCCTTAACTCCTGTTTCAGATTTAAAATCTAATACAGATTTAAGCATTACATAACAAGCTTGCCTTGAAGATCCAATAGATAGTTTTCCTGTTGATGTTTTTATAAAATCAGAACCAGCAGCTAATGAAATGAGGCTGGCTTTTCTTATATTTTCATAAGTTTTTAAATCACCGACCTCAAGTATTGTCTTTAAATGTACATCTTGACATACTTCTTTTAGAGCAACAATTTCGTCATAAACTTTTCGATAGTCACCCTCAAGAAAAGCTTTTCTGTTAATTACAATGTCTATTTCATCTGCACCAGAATCAATAGCATATTTTGTGTCCAATAATTTTGACTCCATTGGTACTTGTCCACTGGGAAAATAAGAAGAGACTGCAGCTACTTTTACGTTTGAATTTTGCACTTTCTCTTTAGCAATACCAACTAATGAAGGATAGACACAAACAGCTGCAACACTTGGTACTGAGTTGTCTAAAGGATTAGGCTTGATTGCTTTTGCAACCATTTGGGATATCTTACCTTCGGTGTCTTCACCTTCGAGAGTGGTTAAGTCACACATTGAAACAACCATATTTAGTGCTTCTAATTTTGAATCTTTTTTTATGCTTCTTGTTGCAAGTGAATTAACTCTTTCATTTAAGCCAACTGAATCAATACGTGATTCATGTACCATCTCTAAAACATTAGACCACTGCATTGATGCACCAAAGGTTTTAATATTTCCCATAATTTTATGCTAAATGATTATATTTTTTTTAGTAGTACTAATTAATCTAACGCCTTGACATTTTCTGGCTGAAGTTGAATAGAGTCTTTCTCTACCTCTGCTATTCCACCAAATACAGAAAACATGTTGTCCCACTTGTCATACTTTTCTAATATTTTGATTGCTTTGTCAGAATTAGTTTTTTCTACATGAACTTCTAAAAGAGTTTTTAATTCTAACTTATCAATATCAGACATTTTTTTATACTCTGGTGCTGTTTCAGAGATATATTCATCAAAGTTCTTCTGTGTACTTAGAACAATTGCTTTACCTCCAGTCATTCCAGCAGCAAAGTTGAATCCAATTTTTCCAAGAATTACAAGAGTTCCACCTGTCATATACTCAGCACCATGAGCACTACATCCTTCAACAACCCCTATCGCACCACTATTTCTGACTCCAAACCTTTGGCCAACTGTTCCAGCAATGAACAGCTGTCCACCAGTAGCACCATAAAGAATAGTATTTCCTGCAGCATGATATGCTCCCTGCATTTTTCTTCCTTGAGGAATTATTGTTACGCTTCCTCCTCCCATACCTTTCGCTACATAATCATTAGCATTACCAGTTAGCTTCAAATTAATACCATCTCTGATGAATGCTCCAAAGCTTTGTCCAGCTGCTCCAGATAAACTTATTGTTGTTGGGTGTTCAACAAGTTTTTTTGATAGCTTTCTTAATGTAACTTCTCCAGATAATCTAGCTCCAATACTCCTATCTTCATTTGATATTGGATATTGGAGGAAAGATTTTTCACCTCTTTTAACAAAATTTATTACCTCAGAAGTTATTCTTCTAGATAAACGTCCTTCACTGTGTCGTATGAATCCGGGATGTTTTTCTTCAATTGCAAAATTCATCAAAATTTTATGAAGACTTTTTGATAAGTCAATGTTTGATATCTTTAAACCTAAAAGATCAGCTCTTCCAAGTAAATCTTCAATTTTATTCACACCAAACTTGTCCAAATAAGATATGACATCATTTGCTATAAATTTAAATAATTGAATAACTTGTTCGGGTGCACCAGGAAATTTAGCTCTTAAATTTTCATCTTGCGTAGCTATTCCAACTGGACATGTATTTTCATGACATTGCCTTACCATTTTGCAACCCAGTGCTAACAAAGGCAGTGTACCAAATCCAAACCTATCAGCGCCTAAAATTGTACCAATAATTACATCTTTAGCAGATCTTAGACCTCCATCTACTTCAATTAAAACTTTGTGACGCATATTATTTTTAACCAAAGCTTGATGAGTTTCGCTTAGTCCAAGCTCCCATGGTGAACCGGCATGTTTAATACTAATCCAAGGGCTTGCCCCTGTTCCACCATCACTACCTGCAATGGTAATAATGTCTGCACCTGCTTTTGCTACTCCTACTGCAATTGTTCCAACTCCTGGCTCAGATACAAGTTTTACTGAAACTGGATTATTAGGATTAAATGTTTTTAAGTCATATATTAATTGAGCTAAATCCTCAATTGAATATATGTCATGATGTGGAGGTGGAGAAATAAGAGTTACTCCTTCAACAGTATGTCTTAATTTTGCAATATGCTTATCAACCTTAAAACCAGGTAGCTGTCCACCCTCTCCAGGTTTTGAACCTTGAGCCATCTTTATTTGGAACTCTTCAGCTGATGCAAGGTAATCGGGAGTTACACCAAACCTTCCTGAAGCAATTTGCTTAATCTTTGAATTTTTTTCAGTATTAAACCTAGAAGGGTCTTCACCACCTTCTCCAGATCCAGATTTTCCACCAATTTGATTAATTGCTGTTGCTAAAGCTTGGTGTGCCTCTTCTGAAAGCGCTCCAAGTGACATAGAACTTACAGTAAACTTTTCATAAATTGCTCTAAGCAAATCTTCATCAGAAACATTAACGCTATTAATTGTTTCTGGAAGTGTGAATAAATCTCTTAATTGAATATCTTCTCTATCTTCAAGAGATTCCAGATATTTATCCCAGTCTGACAACTCTCCAGACCTAACAGCTTTTTGAAGCTTTAAAACTGTTTTTGGAGAAGTAATATGTGTTTCTGCATTTTTTTTGTGTTTATAAAAACCCCCAATACCATCCGCAATATAGGGATCTATATCTTCACTAAATATTTTTAAATTTTTCTCTATATGTTCAAATCCAAAACCTTCAGTTCTAGTTTTAGAAAATTTAAAAACACTCTTTA
>CACOLU010000015.1 GCA_902628045.1 uncultured Candidatus Actinomarina sp.
TATTTAGGTATACCAAATCAAGAAGAGTTTAAAAAATTTCAAAATGCATTAGGCAATAATCAAGTTGGCAAAAATGGTATAGAAAGATATTACGAAGAATATTTATCTGGAATCCCAGGTGAATTAATTTTTTCGGGTCCTGAGGTTGTGGACTCAAAGCAACCAATTCCAGGTAAAGACTTATTTTTATCTATTGATTCTTTAACTCAGTTAGTTACAAAAGACTCATTACAGCAAGGTATAGATTTAGCAAATAAGAGTTTTGAATCAAAAAATGTAATTAAAAGAGGTGCATCTGTAGTTTTAGATTTTGAAACTGGGAATATTGTTTCTATGGTATCCCTACCTGATTTTGACCCGAACATGTTCGTGTCTGGTATAAGTGATTTTGAATACAAACAGCTAGATAGAGATCAGGCTTTTAATAATTTTGCAATCCAAGGTCTTTACCCTCCAGGTTCGGTATTTAAAGTTGTTGCGTATTGGCTTGCGCTAAATGAAAATATATTTCCGGAGGGCTTAAATAATAAAGATTCAAAAGTTGATTGTGAAGGAAGTCTTTCATTTGGTTTTGATGATGGCTCTCAACAAGTTTATAACGACTGGAAACTTGAGGGTCATGGAAAAGTAGACCTTACTAATGCAATTAAGCAGTCTTGTAATGTTTATTTTTGGGATATAGCTTTAAATATATGGAGAAATTTTGGTAATACAGAAGGAGAGTCTATTCTTCAGGAATATTCTAAAGAACTTGGCTTTAGTCAAAAAACAAATGTTGACTTACCATTTGAGAAGGTTGGAATTATTCCTGACAGAGAACTTTTTGAAGAATGGAAGATATCTAGACCGGGCCTTGTGAGGGAAGAGGGATGGTTAGGTGGAGATTTAATGAACTTAATTATTGGTCAAGGAGCTATTACGACCACACCTCTTCAGGTTGCAAACGCATACAGGACTTTATTAACTGGAGAAAACCTATCACCATCCTTAAATATAAATGCAAAAAAAATTATAAACAACAAAATTAATGTAAGTGACGAATTTATTTCATTTCTTTTAAAAGACTTAAACACGGTTACAAATGAAGGTGGAACAGCTTATGTTTCCTTTAGTATTTTAGGAAACAAAGCTAATGACATAGGTGGAAAAACAGGAACAGCACAAAATGCTGGTGACAAAAACAATACATCGTGGTTTGTTGGAGTTGATTCTATCAGTAATCCAAAATATATTATTGCTACAGTTGTCGATGAAGGCGGGTCAGGAAGTGCCGTTGCAGCACCAGTTTCTCGAAGAATTATTCAGCATTTACTTGAATACCAACTAACTCCAGTGGAATTTGGGGAAATTACAGAATGATAAATCGTAAAATTACAATATTAGGTCCTGAAGGAACTAATTTGTACATACTACTTCAGTTTATGTTGTTTAGTGTCATTTCATGGTTTACTTTGTTTAGCTCAATTGAATCAATTGAGTTTGAAACAAGCAACATTTTAACAAGGCAAATAGTATTTTCGTTAGTAGGTTTAATTGTATTTTTTTTAACAACGTATCTTTCAATTGATAACTTATACAACTTAGTAAACTCACTTTTCTTTTTTTCTATTTCTGTTTTATTAGGATTACTTTTCACAACACCAATACTCGGTGTTAGGCGGTGGTATGATTTAGAACCAGTTGGATTACCTATTTTTATACAACCATCAGAATTCAGCAAAATAATTTTGGTGTTGTTTATAGCTAAGATACTTAGTGAAAAATCTTATAAATTAATTGGAATATTAGGGGTATTAGTAAATTTGTTTTTAATTTTTATACAACCTGATTTAGGTACAACAATATTACTTTTAGTAGTTACTTCTCTAATGTTTTTTGTGTCTGATATAAAACTAAGAAGTGCTGTTCTTGGATTATTATCACTATTTATTTTATTTTTCGTTCTTTTAGAATTTAATTTTATAGGTGATTATCAAATATCAAGAATTACAGATTTCTTTTCAGGTGATGATTTTTCACAGAATCAAAGTAGACTTTCTATTTCTTCAGGAGGTTTGTTTGGAACTTATTTTACAGAGTTACAAATCACTAAAGTTTTTGTTCCTGTGCAAACCACAGATTTTATTTTTTCTTTATACGCAAGAAACTTTGGCTTTTTTGGAGGATTACTACTTTTATCCTTTTGGATAGTGTTTTTCTTTAGAGTAAATAGAATAATTAATCGTACCCAAATTGAGTTTGAAAAATATTTACTTTCAGGTTTATTAATTCTTCTGGGTGTACAAATATTTATAAATTTGTTGACTATTCTAGGTTTTATCCCGTTGACTGGAATTCCTTTTCCACTTTTAAGCCTAGGAGGTTCATCAATATTTTCAACTGCAATAATATTTGGATTAATTAATAGAGTTTTCATAGAGAACAACATAGTTGTTTAATTTTAAAATCTAGTATTCTTATAATATGTTAAATTTATATATTCGTCATCTCGGAGGTTTTAATGTTTGGTATATTCAAAAAGTCAAAGATTGTTCGCAAAAGCGACAATTTGGACAACACAAAAACTAAATGGTTTAATGGCCAAAAAGTAAAAATAAAATCTGGGACTTCTCGCTCAGGTTCACAAAAAAATAGAGATTTTAAAGAAAAGAATCCAACCTGGTTTAGAGAACAACCATTACCAGTACCAGAAGTAGAAAAAAAACAGATGTTAATCAGTTCAAAAGATGGTGTATCTAAGGTTGCTATTCTTGAAGGGCCAACTTTGGTTCAGTACTATACATCAGAAAATAATGATAAGTCAAAAGTTGGAAATATTTATCTTGGGAAAGTAAAAAATGTTTTACCTGGGATGGAAGCAGCATTTGTTTCTTTCGGTGAAGAAAAAAATGGTGTTCTGTATGTTGCTGACATTGAAGGTTCTCAAAAAAATTCAAAAATTGAAAATTTACTAAAACCTGATCAAGAAATTTTAGTTCAAGTAGTAAAAGACGCTATGGGAGAAAAAGGAGCAAGATTGACTGGTCAAATCTCTCTTCCTGGAAGATATTTAGTTTTAATTCCAAACTCTAGAACAAAAGGAATCTCAAGAAGGCTTTCTGATAATGAGAGAAGTAGATTAGACAAAATTATTCGTAAGCTAAAACCTGAAAATTTTGGAGTTATTGTTAGAACTGCTGCCGAGGGAGTGAGTGAAAAAGCACTACAAGTAGATATAGAAAAACTTGTTGAAGAGTGGGATGTTGTGAGTAATTACAAAAGCGGTGATGCCCCAAAATTAATTCATCAAGAGCCAGACGTTTCTATAAAAGTAATACGAGAACATCTAAATACAACATTTAAAAAGCTTTTAATTGATAGAAAAGATCAATTTGATGAAATCAAAAATTATGTTTCTGCTACTTCTCCTGAAATAAGCGATATTGTCGACTTTTATCAGGATGAACTAATGTTGTTTGAAAGGTACCACATTGAAGACCAAATAAAAAAGGCTTTAGATAGGAAAGTTTGGTTGCCATCTGGTGGGCATTTAATTATTGACAGAACAGAAGCGCTAACTGTTATTGATGTAAATACTGGAAAATTTGTTGGAAAAAACAGTCTTGAGGAAACTGTGTATGAAAATAATCTAGAAGCCGCAGAAGAGATTGCAAGACAGTTAAGACTTAGAGATATTGGTGGAATCATAGTTATAGATTTTATAGATATGGAGTCAACCAAAAAGCAACAAAGTCTTTTAAATAGATTTAAGCAAGAACTAGCTAAAGACAAGACTAGAACACAGGTATTTGAAATATCCAGACTTGGATTAGTAGAAATGACTAGAAAGAATGTGGCAGCCGGTCTCGTTGAAAGTTTTTCTGAAGAATGCGAAAATTGCAATGGTAGAGGTTTAATAATTAATGATATTTTTGCTAACAAAAGTATAGAAGAAGGCTTGATTGACTCCGAGGCTGTAGTAGAGTGATTTAGTTATGAGTAAATATGCTGTTATTAAAGTTGGATCATCTCAAGAAAGAGTAAGTGTTGGAGATGAATTTACTGTAGCATCTTCTTTTGCAGAAAAAACTGTTGTTCCTGTATTAGTCAGCCCAAGAAAAGGGCAAATAGTTATAGATGACAAAGAATTAAAAAAATATAAAGTTGAATTAGAGCATATGTCCACTTCAAGGTCAAAAAAAATTAGCATTTTTCAATACAAAAACAAAACTGGCAACAGAAGAAGAGTTGGACATAGAGTAAACTCAAAAATAGTTAAAGTTAAGAGTATTCAAGGATTTGAAAGCGCTGAGGAGGAATAATGTCTAAAACAAAAGCTGGAGGTTCAACCAGGAATGGTAGAGATTCAGAGTCCAAACGTCTTGGTACTAAAGTTTATGACGGTGAAAATATATCTGCTGGCTCGATTGTAGTCAGACAAAGAGGTACAAAAATTCATCCAGGAGAAAACGTATCCAAAGGTGGAGATGACACTCTCTTTGCAAAAATTGACGGTGTTGTAAAATTTTCTACTAGAAATGGTAGAAAATTAGCTAATGTAATTCCAAAATGAGCAAATGTTCGTTGATGAAATCAATCTTTCAGTATCCTCTGGGGCTGGAGGCCCAGGCTCTGTTAGTTTCAATAATTTAAACTCTAAAACTAAACCATCTGGTGGTTCAGGTGGAGATGGTGGTAGTGTTATAATGCAGGTAAATAAAGAATTGCCTGACTTATCTCACATAATGTCGAATAGTTCTCTTAAAGCTGAAAATGGCGGTCCAGGTAACAAAAATTTTCAAAATGGAACCTCAGGCGAAAATCTAGTTATAGAAGTGCCAAAAGGAACACAAGTATTTATTGATGATGAAATATATGCGGACCTTCATGACGATAACTCTTCTTATGAACTACTTAGAGGTTCAAAAGGTGGTCGAGGAAATTATGAATTGATTTCAAAACGAAACCCTAATCCACAAATCTGCGAACAAGGAGTAAAAAGAAAATCACTTGATGTCAAACTAAGTTATAGTCTTTATTCAGACATTTCAATTGTTGGACTGCCTAATGCAGGAAAGAGTACACTAATTCAAAAATTAACAAACTCCAAGGCAAAAATTGGTGATTATGAGTTTACAACCACTAGTCCAAATATTGGAGTTTTAAAAAATTCTGAATCGTTGATAACTATATGTGATCTACCTGGATTATTAGAGGGTGCCTCAGATGGGGTTGGAATGGGCAGGAGAGTACTAAAGCATTTAAGAAATACTAAATTTATAATTTACTTAATTGATCCAATAAATGAAAAATTTAATATAAGTTCCCAAATTTCAATGCTTGAAGATGAACTATTTAAATTTGATGAAAATTATCAATCAATTAAAAAACTTACAGTATTAAATAAGTCAGATAAACTCTCTACACCGAATGAGGAATATCTAAACATATCTTGTTTAAATGATCATGGTATTGATAAATTGGTCAACAGAATACAGGATGAATTTCAAGATGACTTACCAATTATTTATTCTGAGTTTCATAAAATTGTTTTAGAGCAAGAAGATTACTTTATAGAAAAAATAGAAAATCAGTTCATTTGTTCTGGTGAATTAGTCGCGAATATGATCAATATTTCTGGAAACAAAGATAGTGTCCTAGACGAGATATTTGTTAGATTTGAAAAATCTGTTCTTTCAAAAGAAATTAATGAAATGGGTGCAATTGATGGTGATACAATTGTGTTAGGAAATTTAGAATTTGAATTCAAACAATAAAAAAAATATAGCATTAAAAATTGGAACTACTTCAATTATAAAAAATGATAAAGTTGATTTAACTTTATTGAAAAGCTTGGTCGAGTTAATAGTCGAAAATAAAAATCAATTTAACTTTGTAATTGTTACCTCTGGTGCTGTAGGTCTTGGAGCAACAAAATTAAATTATAAAAGTAGACCTAAATCTTTAAAAAGACTCCAGGTGGCATCAGCAGTTGGTCAAATTGAATTGATTAATCAGTATGAAAAAATTTTTAAAGATAAAAAAATGAATATTGCACAAGTTTTAATTACCAAAAATTTGATTGATGATAGAGAGCAATTCGTTAATACTACACAAGCATTAAATGAATTGTTATCACAGGGAATTATTCCAGTAATTAACGAAAATGACGTTGTTGCGACTGAAGAGCTAAAATTTGGTGATAATGATAGGTTATCTGCAATAGTCTCAATTATTGTTAATGCAGAAAAACTAATAATTATTACTAATAAAGAGGGGTTATACAATTTCAATCCCGATAAGAATAAAGATGCAAAAAAAATAGATTACATCGAATATGATTCCGACCAACTTAACGAATTAATTCCTCTTTCAAAAGCTGGAGAAGGCATGGGAGGATTTTCAACAAAAATTATGGCGTCTCAAATCTCTGGTTTTTCCGGTATACCAACACATATAATTTCTTGGTCAAAATCTAATTTATCGAAAGCAATTTTAAATCAAAAGGTTGGAACCTATATTACTGCTTCAAATAAGAAAATTAGGCTTAAGAAGCTTTGGATTGCATATGGGATGGCTCCAGTATCAAATGTATATATTGATGAAGGTGCAGCTAGTGCGCTTTTAAGGAATGCTTCACTTTTATCAAAAGGAGTTGTTAGGTTTAATAACTCTTTCAAAATTGGAGATGGACTGTCAATTATTTTTAATAAAAAAATTGTTGCTAAGGGTATTGCAAAAATTGACAGCACGAAAGTTGGAGAAAGTAGTGTATTAATCCATAAAGACGATTTAATTATTCTATAAATAATTTTACTAATAGAAATTCTTAATTAACCTTTTAATATGCTTAAGCAAATAGGAATACAAGCAAAAGAGGCTGCAGCGGAAATTGCAGTTTTAAGTACTGATAAAAAAAATCAAATTTTGCAAAGTATGGCTGATGAATTACTTAAAAACTCAAAAAAAATTTTAGATGCTAATAAAGTAGATCTGAAAAATTCCAAAGATCTTGATTTAACACCGGCTTTAATTGACAGATTAACTTTAAGCGAAGAACGTATAAATGGTATGGCTAATGGCTTGTTAAAGATTGTTCCTTTAGAAGATCCTGTTGGCAATATTACTGAAAGTTGGAAAACTGACGAGGGATTAGATATTAGAAAAATTCGTTCACCTTTTGGAGTTATAGGTGTTATTTATGAAGCAAGACCTAATGTTACAAGTGATGTCTCAGGTCTATGTCTAAAATCTGGTAATGCTGTAATTTTAAGGGGATCCAGCTATTGTCTTGACTCAAATATTGCCATTCTTGAAGTTCTTCAAAATTCACTAGTTTTAAATAATTGTAATAAAAATATTTTTCAGATAATAGAAAGCAAAGATCGTCAAGATACCATTGAATTTATGAATCTAACAGATTTTGTTGATCTTATTATTCCAAGAGGAGGAAAGGGGCTAATTCAGACATTAGTAGACAACTCCAAAGTACCGTTTATCTTAGATGGAGATGGAAATGTACATTTATATATACATGAGGATGCAAAAAAAGAACATATCAATGACATAGTTATTAATTCTAAAGTGCAAAGACCAGGGGTATGCAACGCTCTTGAAACCTTACTAATAAATAATGAGATTTATCAAGATATTGGCAGTTTGATCATTGAAGAGTTATTAGAAAATAAAGTAGAACTATTTGTAGATGAAAAAATTAAAAAAGACTTTCCAAATTTAAATCTTGCAAACGAATCTCATTATGAGACTGAATTTTTGGATTTGAAACTGGCAGTAAGAGTTGTAGACAATATTGATCAAGCAATTGAGCACATTAAAACATTCTCATCTGGACATACTGAAGCAATTTTGACTGAATCAAAAGAAGTTGCAGATATTTTTGCTAAATCTATAGATTCCTCAGTTATATTTGTTAATTCATCTACAAGATTTACTGATGGTGAAATGTTTGGTTTTGGTTCAGAAATTGGAATCAGTACTCAGAAATTACACGTTAGGGGTCCTATGGGATTAGAGGCCTTAACAAATGAAAGGTATGTAGTTACAGGCGAGGGCACAGTAAGAGGATGAAAAACAATTTGACAGTAAAAGATTTTGAAGACAACGGTTATTTTGCGGACCAAGAATTAGTAGACATAGTCAATGCTTCATTGTTTTTAAATAAACCAATATTGATAGAGGGTCCTGCAGGTACGGGAAAAACTTACCTTGCAAAAACGCTCTCTAAGATATTTAAAACTCAATTAATTAGACTCCAATGTCATGAAGGTATTGATGAAGACAAAGCTCTTTATGAGTGGAATTATAAAAAGCAACTTTTATCAATACAAACAGAACAGGATTCAAAAAATTTATTTACCGAAGAATTTTTGATTGAAAGACCGATTCTACAATCTTTAAGATCTGATGAAAATTCTATTTTTCTTGTAGATGAAATTGATAGATCGGATGAAGAGTTTGAGGCTTTGTTATTAGAAGTTTTGGCTGAAAACCAGGTAAGTATTCCTGAGTTAGGAACTATCACTTCAAAGAATGATAATCTTACTGTATTAACCTCTAACGCTACAAGAGAGCTTTCTGAAGCTTTAAGAAGAAGATGTTTGTATTTTTACCTAGACTACCCATCAGTTGATATAGAAACAAAAGTAATTCTTAACAATGTAGACAATATAGATGAAGAAAAGGCAAAAAAGTTTTCTATATTTAGCAATTTTGTTAGATCGCTAGGTCTAAATAAGCCGCCTTCTTTAATCGAATCTGTTGAATGGGTAAAATACAATCATTTAAATAATGAGGAATCTTTAAATTCAAACATCGGGATTCTTATAAAGGATATTGAAGACCAAAAAATTTATCTAGATAAAATTAAAGAAGATAATGCAAATAAAAACCAATGAGTTAATTAATTTTTCTCATTACTGTTCAGAGAATTCATTAAAGTTTCCATTTGAAAGAATAAGTAATTTAATTAAATTTTTGCAAAAAGCACAACATGACAATTATGAAAGAGATATAAATTTTATTTATTCGTTGCTTCCTTCCAATAGAGAAGAAAAAGAAAAATTGAAAGAACTTATTCATCAGTACTTTAATTTCTTAGTAGGTGATTATAAAGATCAATCTAATTTTTTGCTAGATTATAAAGAAGAGAGAGTTGAAGATTTTTTTAATGAAAATTCACTTTTAAGATTTCAAAAACTTGCAGATGACATTATTAATGAATTTGGTGAAATAGATTTCAGTAGACCAGTATCTAACAATTATTGGTTAAGTCAGTTACAGAACTCTCTTGCTTTTCTTGATTCAGTTAGTTTTTTTAATATTGATTTTGATAACGGATTAGATGAAATTATCAATGAAGAAAATAGAAATTACTTTATTAGTCAATTAAATCAATCCATCCTTGAAAGAGTGTCAGAACTGAGAAATCAATTTAAAGAAGCTTACATACCATCAGAACTAAATCCAAAAGAAAATCTCGAGGAAAAAGATTTTTTATTTACAGATGCTGAGGAAAGAAAAAAGTTACTAAAGGAGACTAGAAATCTTGGACTAATTTTGGCAAACAAATTCGTAAAATATACAAAATCAGCTTCTAAGGGTAAATTATTATTTAGAAAAACAATTCGTAAATCTCTTAAAAATGGAGGAAGTTTTTATGAAATTGTTTTAAAACCAAAAATTAAAAAGAAACCAAGATTGATTTTATTGTGTGACATAAGCGGTTCAATGGCTCTTTACTCTTTGTTTGGACTTACCTTACTTTTTGGAGTAGTTCAACGGTTTAGATCTGTTCACGCATATGTCTTTATTGATGGTGTCACAGATATTACAAAAGAATTGAAAAATTTAAAATTTAATAACATAAATAAAATACTTACTAATTGGAATAATTATGTTCATGTTGATGGACATTCTGACTATGACAAGTCGTTAAAAGATTTACTAGATGAGAAAATAATTAGCAATTCGAGTTTTAACACTCTTATTGTAATTGGAGATGCTAGAAATAATTACAGACCAATAAACACAGAAACAATTGATAATCTATCAAAAAAGTTTCATAATATTTACTGGATGAATCCAGAAAGAACCCAATACTGGAACACAGGTGATAGTCAATTTCATCATTATCAGTCAATCTCTAAAAAATATTCAGAAGTTAGAAATTTTGAACAATTGAAAACTTTTATAAACAGTATAAATTTTAAAAAGGTAATTAAATGATGAAGATAGGAATTCTTGGCGGCACTTTTGATCCTCCCCATAAAGCACATCTTCAAATTGCTAAAAGGGCTATTAAACAATTTGATTTAGATAAAGTTCTCTTTATACCTTCTGGAAATCCATGGCAAAAAAAATATGCTACATCGTTTATTCACAGATTTGAAATGACAAAAATTCTTATTGAGGATTCGAATAAATTTGAAATTAGCGATATTGAAAAATCAGAAGATGTTCCTTCTTATACTTTCGATACGCTTACTAAATTAAATCATAAGAAAGATAATTTATATTTCATTCTTGGGTCTGACACAGCAATGAATATTAGAACTTGGAATAATTATGAAAAATTATCAGACCTTACTAATTTTTTAATTGCTTTAAGAAAAGAAGACAGTGTAAATAATTTGAAAGAAAACTTTCCTTTTGATTATGAATTGATTAATGGTGAAAAATTAGATTTAAGCTCTACTTCTCTAAGAAATAAGCTTAAAGACAATATATTTAACGAGAAGGAAATTCCATTAAAAATAATACAATATATTAAGAAAAGAAGTCTTTATTGAAACTTGTCTTTTATATCTTGAATTTCAGAATCTAATTCATCGAGTTTTTCAAGTTCATCTTCTTCTAATGACTTAAGTTTTTCAATTTCAGATTCTAGTTCCTCAAGTTTTTCTAAAACATCATCATTGGTATGATGATCTACATAATTTGATATGAATTTGGCAGAAACAATTGCTGTAACAGTAGCAATTAATCCAAGCCCAACAAACATTAAAGTACCAGCTACAAATCTACCAAGTGTTGTTAATGGTGTTATGTCACCATATCCTACAGTGGTGATAGTAACTAGTGCCCACCAAATTCCATCTCCAAAAGTTCTAATTTGTGGTTCTGCCAAGTAAAAAATGTAACCAAAACTAAAAATACAAAATAATATAACACTAAGTATTGTTCTTAGTCTTCGACTGTTAAATATTCGCTCAAGCAAACTAACTAAGTTTTTTATTCTATTCAAATTAACCCTTATATTTAAGAATAGTGTGTTTATTTTTTCATGGTAACATATTTATAAGTGAATCAAGTTAAGACTCTATCAGAAGAAAATACATTTTTTATAGACTCGTTGGTTGATCTTTTACTAACCCAAAAAATGACGAACATTAAAGTTTTAAGACTAGATTCTGATCAATATCATGACAATGTAATCATTTGTACTGCAAATTCTCTAGTCCAAATGAGTTCAATAATTAAAAATATAAGAAAAAATTTAAAAATACAGAAATTTACCTATGAGGGGGAAAACTCAAATTGGCTACTGGTTAGTTTAAAAGGTATATTAATTCAAATATTTACTGAAGAATCTCGAGAGTATTACAATATTGAAGATATATATTTTGATAGTGAGACTCTTTATCAATTCGGCTAAAAACAAATTAGGGGCTGTAGCTCAGCTGGCAGAGCACCTGCATGGCATGCAGGGGGTCAGGGGTTCAAATCCCCTCAGCTCCACTTAATAAATGAATTTTCAATATATAAAAAATCTAATTAACGATATTAAAGAGTTAGCTTCTTCCCAAATGGTTATTGTGATTATTCTTTTTGCTCAAGTTAGCATTGTAACTAAAGGACTCGGAACAATAAAATATGGTCAAGCAGTATTAGTCTTAGCTTTAGTAGCAATTATATTTAGAAGTCTTCATGCCAGAAATAGTGATGTAACTTTACTGATGATACAAAAATATGGTGAAAAAATGTACACACGATCTTTGTTCTTTGATTTAATAATTGGGGTAATTTGTTATTCTTTATGTTTAATAATTTTTAGATCACAAATTAATACATTTTTTGGAAATTACTCTATGAGTTTTGCACTTAATTTCTTTCTTCTAGCAAGAATAAGTCAAACATTTTCAGAAAGTTCAAAAGCTATTTTGACTTATAATGGAAATTTTAAAAAATTTGCAATAGTCGATACTATTTCGAATTTATTTAGATTTCTAGTAATAGTTTTTTTATTTAATTCAAACGCAAGTATTGACAATTACTTAATCGGACAGGCTACATTTTCAATAACTTATGGAGTATTTAGTTTATTTTTATGCAGAGAATATTTAATAATTTCAGAAATTTCATTAAAGAACTTAACAGAATATTTTACAAAATTTAAGTTAGATTTTGTTAAACAAAGATATGATCAATTTGTTGGAATTGTTCCTCAGCATTTCGATTTGGTCATTCTTGGTTATTTTACAGATTTTTCAACAGTAGGTATTTTTAGGATTGCAAAGCGATTGATAGAACCAATTAATTACGTTGTTTCAGTTTTAACACCTTATGTTCAAAATAAATTATCAAGAGAAAATCAAAACATAAGTTTTACTAAACTTTTTATGAATATATTGCTACCTATCTCAATAGTTCTCTTGTCATTTTATATTTACTTTGGAAATGGATTAATAAATCTTATCTCTGGCCCATCATTTGAAAATGCTTACCAGCCATTGTTAATCCTCCTTATTGGATATATTGTTTATTTAAATACTTTCTGGGTAAGGCAATTACTGTTATTTAAGAATTTAATTCATTATCATGCATTTAGTCGAATAGTTTCACTAATTGTATTTTTAATTAGCGCCTTTTTTCTTTCACCAGACTATGGAGCTAACGGCTTAGCGCTAGCCTTATCATTTGGCATGATCTCACAAAAAGTGTATGAATTTTATTCTTATAAAAGATTTTCAAACCAAAAATAATATTTTATAACTTTAATGAATCTTTAGTTATCATTAAGTTAATAAGATGCAAAAGCTAAAAGTAATTAACAAGTATTGTTTTTTTCTTGGGTTTTTGCTAATTTTTCTCGAAGCTTACCAAATATTTTCAATTCCATTGAGCTGGATTGGTTTAAGTTTAATTTTCTTATATGCATTTAATTTTAAGAATATTTTTACAACTAATCCTTTACTAAAAGTGTTACTTATAGGTTTTATAATTTTAATTATTATCGATTTATCTTTTATTGCTAGCAATCCTCAGTTACTAAATATTCAATATTTTGCACTTAGAATATTTAATATTATTTCTTTTGTTGTTTTATTTATACTTTTTAAAAATAATGATGTAATCCAGGATTTACAATTAGATACAAAAATTAAAAATTTTATTATTATTTTTTCAGTTATATGCATTTATATTTATTTTGCACAAATCTTTGACCTTTTTGAACCTTTAAGAAACAGATCGAATACAAGTGTATATTCAAACTCTCTTCAAACTACATTTTGGCCTGAAGCTTCTCATAGAGCTCTTGGAACATTCAGAGAGCCTTCTTATTTAGTCAGTTACTTTTTACCACTTATATATTTGCGTATAAAATCATTTAATAAACTATCTTTAATAACACTCATACTTTGTTCTACGATTATTGGATTAGCAAAAAGTGATTTTTCATTGGTTTTTTGTGCTTTTTTATTATTAATTGAGATAATTGAATTTTTTACACGTAAGAAAATAGATTATCAAATAATTATATTTTCTATAATTGTAATTTCTTTTTCTCAGATAAATATTGTTGAATGTAATTTAAATCCTGATAGTAAAGATTGTTTAAATTATTTTGAAGAAAAAGAAGAAGCAAATATTTTTAATGATGACATTGTTTTTAAAGATTCTAATGATAAATCTATAGAAGAAAAAAGTTTTTTAATCGACTTTGGTAATGAAAGGTTTGCAATATATAGATTCGTTCTTGACTCTTTTAATAATATTGATCATAAAGGTGTACTGTATGCAAATATAGTATTTCAAGAATATTCTTCTAAATTGACTCAGATTGAAATGTATTTAACAAATAGAACGCAACCAAATTATCTTCTTGACAGTTTCCCCACTCAAAACTTTGGAACTGGAAGATATTCGCTTATAAGATATCCTATAAATCTTCAAAATAAATTAGTTTTTTACTATGTTTCATATGGACCATTAGTGCTTGTAATAATTACTTTATTAATACTGAATTTGATAAAAAACTACAATAATAATTTTCAATTCAAATATTTTATTGTCATGATTTTATTTTTAATTTTAAGTCCCATAGAAGAACTAAATTCTTATTTTGGTTTTATATTAGGCTATGCATTTCATCAATTTGTTGATTAGTGTAATTATTAATGAGTGTCTATAACTTTTCACCCGGTCCGTCAAAACTTCATCAAGATGTTATTGACAAAGTAGAAGCGTCTATTCAGAAATATGATGATACTGGAAAGTCAATTTTAGAAATTTCACACAGAAGTAATGAATTTGAAGAATTACTTAAAAATATTAGTTTAAATCTCACAACACTTTTTAATCTTCCTGAAAATTTTGATGTTTTATTAATACAAGGTGGAGCTACTTTTCAAAACACTCTTCTTCCAATGAATATTGATAAAGATAAAAAAATTGGCGTACTAGTAAATGGAACATGGGGTAAAAAAACTTATGAAGATTTTAAGAAAATTCATCCAAATACTGATTTATTTGAAGTTTCAAAAAATAATTTAGGAGAATATTTAGAAAAAAATAATTTTGAAAATTTAGATTATCTTCACATAACATCTAATGAAACTATTGAAGGAATACAAATAAAAGATTTTAATGAAGTAGCGCATTCAAATTTGCTTGTTGACATGTCTTCAGACTTAGGATCATATCCATTTAGTTTTGACAAGGTAAGTTATATATATGCTGGTGCCCAAAAAAACATGGGAATTCCTGGAGTAACGATATGTTTAGTTAATAAAGATTTTTTAATTGATGTTGATAATTCGAGTTATTTAAACTTAAAAAAACTCACAACATCAAACTCAGTATTAAATACACCGCCAACTTTTTCTATATTCGTTCTTAACTTAGTAACTGAATGGATGATTAAAAGTGGTGGCTTAGATTACTTCGAGAAAAAATCTATAAGCCAATCAGATGAACTTTATAAATTTTTAGATGAAAATTCTAATTTATTTGAATTTAGTTCTGAATTGAGATTTAGAAGTAAATCAAATATTGTTTTTAAATTTAAAGAAGATAAATACAATGATACTTTTTTGAATAAAGCCAATGATTTAGGAATAATTGGAATCAATGGGCACAGAAGTATTGGTGGAATAAGAGTTAGTTTATTTAACAGTGTTGATCAGTCAATGTTTAATTATTTTATGGATTTTTTCAAAAAATTTATTAACGAAAGCTTATAGTTGAAATTTTCAAATATCAGAGAATATTTATTTACTTCATACAATGTGACAGGGTACTTATCTGATTTTTCACATTTTGATGAAGGTTTAATTGATGTCAAACTACACGAAGAAACAATATTAAAAAATGAAATACAAGATGATACAAATTTTTCAAAATTTGAACCAATTGTTCTCTCTCTATATCCAAAGGAAAAAATAAATAATAAAGTAATTAATTTTGAAACAGATGAGCTAATCCTTTTAGACGGACACCATAGATGGAAGTATGCGAATAAAACTGATTCAATAGATAAATTAAAATGTATACTTGTAAATTTTAATGATATAAAAATTAAGTCGTATCTTTTTAGATTGAATGTTGAAAAAGAAAATTTTGAAAATATGTTATTTCAGAATGGTTTTAAAAAATTTGGAAATAAAAGTTTAGCAATTAAATTTAATGATACTTATTATTCAAATCCTAAGTATGACGATATTTCACAATTATATAATTTTAAAAAATTACTCCAAGATTCTGAAACAATCACACCAATATTAAATGATTTGGAAGAGACTAATTATTTATTAAGTTTTAGTCCAATTACCCCAAATGATTTATTATCCATTAAAGAATTATTACCACCTAAATCGACTTGGATAACTCCGAGGATTTAAATGAAAATTTGCCATGTTATAAATTCGCTAAATAGAGGAGGTGCAGAAAGTCATTTACTCGAGCTAGTTAGAGCACAAAATAATGAAGGATTACTGATTGATATTATTGTGATTGGAAAAGATAATAAAAATATATTTTCCATTGAACAAGAGCTTATTAAATGTTGCAACAATATTCACAGACTTAATGGGCCAAGAATGTTTAATTTATTTTCATACTCACAATTAAAAAACTTAATTAAAAAAAATCAGTACGACATAATTCATTCCCACCAACCAAGAAGTGACTACATGATATATATATTAAAAAAGTATATTTTTTCAAAAACTTTATTTAAATGGATCGTTTCTATACACGGTAAGTACGACTCATATCTTGAAAATAACTATAAGAAAGTTTTTAAATTATATTTTTTTAAAAAACTTCTTAAAGCTTGGACTTTTGCAGATTCAGTAATTGTAATATCTCATGAAGTTGAGAGTTGGTTAAAAAATCTTACTAAAAAAATTCAGCCACACGTAATAAATTATTGGATATCAATTAAAGAACTCAAAAATATAAATCAGAATCAAAATTTAAGTATTGGCTTCTTAGGAAGGCTTAATAAAAACAAAGGCATAGAAGATTTGATTAAATCTTTAAACAATTTACAAATACAATTTAATTTTGTAATAGGAGGACACGGTTCAAATTCGTACGTTAGCTTCCTAAAAGGTCAAATGACTCCTGAGCTAAGAGAGAAAACTACCTTTTTAGGATATATTGAAGATCAATCAAAATTTTTTGAAAGCATCGATTTATTTATTTTTCCATCTTATTCAGAGGGTCTGGGCTTAGTATTGCTTGAAGCAATGAGTTACCAGAAGATTTGTATAACTAGAAATCTAGAACCTATGAATCAATTTATAAATGAAAACAATGGATATCTTTTTAGTAGTATTAATGATTTAGGTGATGCTATATTAAATGCTTTTAATGACATAAATAATGAGAGAATTTATTTGGAAAAAATCGAGAACATTAAAAAAGTATTAGAAATATATGACATTGCAAATGTTTTTCCTAAAATATTAGAAGTGTATAAGTTATGAATGAATATAAATTTCAAGAAATTGAATCCAAATGGCAGAAATATTGGTCTGATAATGATTCAATAAAATGTGATATTAATTCAAAAGAAAAAAATTTTTATAATCTCTGTATGTATCCATACCCCTCTGGAGATTTACATATGGGCCACATCAGAAACTACACCATTGGTGATGTCATTACAAGATACAAAATTATGAACGGATTTAATGTTTTATCACCTATGGGGTGGGATTCATTCGGACTCCCAGCTGAAAATGCAGCAATTAAAACTGGAATACATCCAAAAACATTTACGGAGGAACGCATACAAAATATGAAAGATCAGATAATAAGACTAGGGTCTCTTTACGAATGGGATAGAGAAGTTGCTGCTCACAGTATGGATTACTATAAATGGACTCAGTATATCTTTATAAAACTTTACAAAAACAAACTAGCTTATAAAAAAGATGCTCCAGTAAATTGGTGTGGTTCATGTAAAACAGTACTTGCAAATGAACAAGTAATAGAAGGAAATTGTGATAGGTGTGACTCAATAGTTGATCAAAAAAATTTAAATCAATGGTTTCTTAAAATTTCTGAATATTCTGATGAACTTCTTGAAGGGTTAAGTCAAATTGGTGATTGGCCTGAAAATGTTAAAGCAATGCAACAAAATTGGATAGGTAAATCTGAAGGCGCTGAGTTTTCTTTGAATATCGATGGTACTCAATTGAGTTTTGATGTATTTACTACAAGACCAGATACTTTATTTGGGATGACATTTGCTGTTCTATCTCCTGAACACCCATTAATGAAAGAAATTCTTACTATTTCATCAAATAGCGTCGAGTTACAGAAATATATAGAAAACGCTAAAAAGAAATCTGAATTTGAACGAATGTCACTTACTAAAGAAAAGACAGGTGTAGATACAGGTCTTTTTGTAATAAACCCAGTTAATGGTCAGCCGGTCTCTTTATGGATTGCAGACTATGTGTTAATAAATTATGGTACAGGTGCAATTATGGCTGTACCAGGTCATGATCAAAGAGACTACGATTTTGCAAAAAAATATAAAATTGAAATTATTCAGGTTATTTCGGATAAAAGTAGAGAATCCTCAATAGAAAAAGAAGCTTATGTTGGAGAAGGGATTTTAATCAATTCAGGAAAGTTTGATAATCTAGAATCTCACACTGAGGGTTCAAAGAAAATTATTCAATTCTTGGAAGAAAATAATATCGGTACTAGTAAAACAACATTCCGATTAAGAGACTGGTTAATTAGCCGACAAAGATATTGGGGATGCCCTATTCCATTAATTAATTGTGAAAAGTGTGGAATGGTTCCTGAGAATGAAAAGAACTTACCGGTGCTACTACCAGATATAGATGATTATAAAAATACAAATGAGTCACCTCTCGCAAAAAGTGAGGAGTTCATTAATACGAATTGCCCAGAATGCGGCTCCAAGGCAATACGAGAAACAGATACGATGGATACTTTTGTTGATTCATCATGGTATTTTTTAAGATTTGTTGATTCAAAAAACAAAAATAAGCCCTTTGATGCAAAAAAAGTTAATAATTGGCTTCCTGTTGATCAGTACATAGGAGGAGTTGAGCATGCAATTCTACACTTGTTGTATTCAAGATTTTTTGTAAAAGCATTAAGAGATATGAATTATCTAAACTTTAACGAACCATTTCAAAATCTATTCTCTCAAGGGATGATAAATTTTGGTGGTTCCAAAATGTCAAAATCAAAGGGAAATACTGTCGATCCAGAATCTTATTTTGCTACACATGGGGCTGATGCTTTAAGATTGTATATACTCTTCATGGCTCCTCCAAGTGATGGTGTTGAGTGGAACGATGGAGGTATTGAAGGAACAAAAAGATTTTTAAATAAATTTTGGGAAAACATTATAATTTTGTCAAAATTAAAAGAATTAGATGGTTCAAATGATGATGAAAGCATTGTTAGAAAAGTTAATCAAAGTATTAATTCAGTTTCTAATCATCTTGATAAATTTGAATTTAACACAGCTGTGTCAGATTTGATGAAATTAAATAATGATCTATCAGATTTTTTAAAAAATTCTGAAAATATATCTAAAAATTCAAAAGATATGATTATAAGAAATATATGTATTCTTTTATTTCCAATGGCTCCTCATATTGCTTCTGAAATCTACGAAGACTATTTCAACGAAGATCTTATAAAGACTGCATGGCCCGAAGTTGATACCAAAAACTTAAAAGATCCTACATATGAACTAGTAATACAGATAAACGGTAAAAAAAGACACACTCGAGAAACTCAAATCGGATTAGAACAATCTGAAGTTGAAGAAATCTGTAAAGTTGAGTTCGATATGAACTTGTCTGAATTTAATAAAATAATTTATATTCCAGATAAAATCATAAATTTTGTTGGATAATGAAATTATTAGTTACAGATTATTTAATATCAGACTTAAGTCAATTGGATAAGTTTAATTTAAGCCTTGAAAAAATATCAATAAAAGATATTCCAAATCAAGCACAATCTCTTTTTTTCAATGACAAATTTCAATTTGTTTTTGATGAGTTTGTTACTTTGAGTTCTTTTAATAAATTAAATGTGAACTTAGAAGACAATTATATTTTTCAAATTAAAAAAACAAACTTATCTAAATTTACTCCATTAGGACCCACTGTTGATGTATTGCACCTTGATTTACAAAAAAAAATAAACTTTTTCCCATGGGATTTAACCAATACAATATACAGCTCCAGAAAATTAATAGATTTCGAATTGTTAGATTCATTTACCATTAATGAAAGAGACTTTAGAAATTTTTTATCTTACTTTATTAAAGAATTAATTAGGTTAAAAATGTTAGTTGAGCTTAATTCAAAAGAAGTTGCTGTACTTTTAAATGAAAAAAATGATTATAAATATCAAGATGCTGCAAAAAAATTAAAAATTCTTGATAGAAACAAGATAAATAAAGCGATTAAATATACTCACAAAATCGAAAAAAATATTGTTAAATATGGATATGAAATTGAAAATTCTAAGAGATATATTGTATCTATAAAAAAATTGTTAGAGTTTTGAAATTTTTGATTTATTTCTATCTCGAAAATTCCTAGTGATAATACCTTTTGAATAAGCAATGTCCAAAGTTTTAAGTGCATTTGACTTATTTTCAACAGAACTATCATCTAATGATTTAAGAACTGTTTTAAGCTCAGTTTTTATAGACTTATTTCTAAGATTTCTTTTTTTATCTTGTCTTATTCTCTTTTTTTGTGAATTAATATTTGCCATGTAAAACCTTTCGGTATATAAGATATTAACTTAATAAATATGTTAGATAATAAAAATATAAGAAATATTTCAATTATTGCCCATGTTGATCATGGGAAATCTACTTTAGCGGATAGATTGATAGAAATGTCTGGCTTAATTAAACCAGGTGAACATTTAGATCAAATATTAGACAGTATGGATTTAGAACGAGAAAAGGGTATTACAATCAAATCCCAACCTATTCGCTTAAAATTTGAAAACGTCTTACTAAATTTGATTGACACTCCCGGACATGTTGATTTTTCGTATGAGGTATCAAGGGCCTTAATTGCCTGTGATGGTGCAATTTTATTAGTTGATGCTACACAAGGAATTCAAGCACAAACTTTTGCACATTCATATGCAGCAATTGAGGCTGGTCTTGAGATTATACCTGTATTAAATAAAATAGATTCTATTGATGCCGATAAGAAATCAGCCAAAAAACAAATATTTAATTTAATTGGATCAAGTGAAAAAGAAATATTTGAAATCTCTGCGAAAACAGGTGATGGAGTAAAGGAGCTACTTGATGCGATTCCTGAACTCGTAAGTCCACCAGTTCAAAAAACTGAAAATTCAAATGCACTAATTTTTGATTCATTCTTTGATTCATATAGAGGTGTGGTTGCTTCAGTTAGAGTTTTTGGTGATGAAATAAATATGAATCAAAAGTTAAGATTAGTTAATTCGAAATACTCTTTTGAACCGGCAGAAATGGGTTATTTCGATCTAAAATTCAATCCCTCTGAAAAGCTCATGGCTGGTGA
>CACOLU010000016.1 GCA_902628045.1 uncultured Candidatus Actinomarina sp.
ATAATCAATACCCATATTTTTAAGCTGTAAAGAAGGATAAAGGTATCCAGATGTTGAACCTTCTTCAACAAATAATACTTTTTCACCTCTAAGTACATTTAAATCAGCTTCACATGCATATCCCGGACTGACTGTTACGTCAACTCCATCAATATTTCTAACTTCTGGAATCTTTCCGTCATCACCAAAGGTCCAACCAACTTGTAATGCTTTCACATCAGGAGATTCTGTTTCAGAACCTAGAATGAGTTGTGGAACACCATCAATATTTTCAAATGCCCCAATTACAGGTGGTGAATCGCATACACTTGCATCAGTTGTCCAGAAATTAGCATGGTATGAACCAGAGCCATATCTTACAACTTTTGCTATTGCTTCAATTCTTGTAGGGAATACATTTAAAGCATTAACATAACCTAATGTGTTGAATGCTCCAATGTCTGCTTGACCAGATCCCATTGCAACTAATAATCCTGAAAAGTCACTAGTTACAAATCCTTCAACTTCAATTCCAAGACCATCTGTTAAAACTTTCATTAATGGTTTGATATTGTCTTGAAGATCAGCTTGCTCTGCACTTGGAATGAAACCGAAAGTAATTTTATCTAGTGTCTCAGCAACAGTAGTAGCTGGAGCATCTAGAGATTCGGCCTCTTCAACAACTGCAGGTTCTTCTACAGTTTCTTCTTCAGCACTACCGCATGCAGCAAAAGCCAAAGATAAAACGAGTAGAAGTATAAATGATTTTTTAGTCATTCTTCCTCCGCTAGTTTATAAGCTCATCATACATGTTTAAACTTGAACGTTCTTGTTTTTAAATTAAAAATTTGTTAAATCAATTTCACCATATGTACGAGAAATTATTTCGCCATTTGTGTCAAGGACTATAGATATTGGCTGACCAACAATTTTAAAATAATCTCTTAACTCTGGAGTAGAGAAACCAATTCTTAGTTCACCATTCAGATTTTCCTTGACCCATTCCATGGTTGGATCGTACTGACTATGGGCTAATGCAATCACATCATATTCATCAGAAATGTTAGCTAGTTCTTTCTCTACGACAGGTAACTCCCGCCTACATACACCTCAGTAGTCTGCCCAGAAAATTATGATTGTTTTTTTATCCGTAAAATTTTCAGCTACAACAGCTTCAGATGTATCAATATAATTAAAAGTTGTTTCAGAGATAACATTTATAGAATCAGCTACTACTTTTGATGATTCATCTTCTAGTTGCTCACTTGCCCCATACGAACAAGTTATAAAAAATATTATAAATAATGGCAAGAATCTTTTCATACTTTAATGATAATCTTATTGATGAATAACCTTGCTATTCTAAATATGTGGATATTGCACTTTTAAGCGTCGGAACAGAAATTTTATTAGGTGATACTGTTAATACTAATCTGGCATCACTAGGACAAGTTCTATACAGTAATGGATTCATACTCTCATCAGAAAAAACTGTTCCTGATAATGAGAAACTAATTCAAGATGCTGTAAGTGAAATGCTTGAAAATAATGATGTCATTATTACTTGTGGTGGAATTGGACCAACTGAAGATGACTTTACTAAAGAAGTCATTTCTGAAATGCTAAATTTAAAACTTATCACTGATGAAGATCATCTTACCTGGATGAAATCAAGATGGGAGAGTAGAGGAATGACTATGCCTGCATCAAATGTCAAACAAGCAAAAATTCCAGAAGGTGCATCTAAATTATTAAATACAATGGGAACATCTCCTGGAATCCATATTGAATATAAAAATAAACATATATTTATTCTCCCAGGCCCACCAAGAGAGTTTATACCATTGGTGACAGATGAGTTAGTACCATTTTTAAAAGATAATTTTTCAAAAGTAGAAAAAGATTATGAATTTATATTATTTTTTAATGAAGCAGAGTCTGCATTGGCTGAAAAAATAGATAAATTCAAGCCTGAAGGTTTAGATATAGCTTACTTAGCAAGCAAAGGAATCATTAAATTACGAATTGATAAGAATTCAGTGAGTAACAATGCGTTAAAAGATTTTAAAAATCAAATTGATGAATCATTAAGTCACAATATTTTAAGTTATAAAAATATTCCTGCTTCCAAAGTATTGTTAAATGAACTAAAAGCAAAAAGTTATACAATATCATTAGTTGAGAGTATTACAGGGGGAGCATTTTCGAGAGAACTTGTTAGACATGCAGGGGCAAGTTCTACATTAGTTGCATCAAATGTTTTGTATTCTATGGATTCAAAAAAAGAATTATTGAATTCTGATCCAAATGAAAATTGGCCATTATTAACTGAGGAATTAGCCATTGCATCAATGAAAAAATACAATTCAACAATTGGTTTAGCTGTATTAGGAGAAGCTGGTCCTGTTCCTTCAAGTAATTATAAGATTGGTGAAATATTTATCTCAGTATGTCTAAACGGTGAGGTTTCTAATTTTACCCATAAACTTAGTGGTAATAGGGAAGATATCATAAATAGAGCAGTAAATAACTGTATTTGGGATTTAATAAAATTAATTAAATAGTTGTATTCGAACAAATGTTCGATTAAAATATGTCATATAGAGATGTTTTAATAGATATTAATTATTGTTAATAAATAGGAGAAAATAATGGATAAAGACAGGGCAAAAAAACTTGATACAGTTTTTTCACAAATAGAAAAACAATTTGGTGAAGGTTCACTAATGAAACTTGGTTCAGATCAAGTTAGAAAAATTCCTTCAATATCAACAGGGGCACTATCTATAGACTTAGCATTAGGTATAGGCGGTGTACCTAAAGGTAGAGTTATAGAAATCTACGGTCCCGAAAGTTCAGGTAAAACAACCTTATCATTACACATTGCTGCTGAAGCTCAAAAAGCTGGAGGAGTTGCAGCATTTATTGACGCTGAACACGCACTAGATCCAATATATGCAAGTGCTCTTGGAGTAGATGTAGACGAACTACTCGTTTCACAGCCAGATACAGGAGAGCAAGCTTTAGAGATAGCTAATATGTTGATTGATTCTGAAGGTGTAGACGTAGTAGTTATTGATTCTGTAGCTGCTTTAGTTCCTCAAGCAGAGATTGATGGAGAGATGGGACAGTCCCACGTTGGTTTACAAGCAAGATTAATGTCTCAAGCATTAAGAAAACTTACATCCTCTATTAATAAAACACAAACTACAGTTATTTTTATTAACCAAATACGAGAAAAAATTGGTGTAATGTGGGGATCCCCAGAAACCACTAGTGGTGGCAGGGCTTTAAAATTTTATGCTTCAGTAAGAATTGATATTAGAAGAATTGAAACACTTAAAGTTGGAGCTGAAATGATTGGTAATCGAGTTCGAGCAAAAATTGTAAAAAACAAAGTTGCGCCACCATTTAAAGAAGCTCAATTTGATATCATGTTTGGTCAAGGTATATCTAGAGAAGGAAGTTTGCTTGATGTAGGTGTAGATCATGGAATAGTCAGAAAAGCTGGTGCATGGTTTACATACGATGAAATCCAATTAGGTCAAGGTAAAGAAAATTCTAAAATGATTAAATTTGAAAATGTAAGTGTCACTTATCCAGGTGGAGTTGAGGCCCTAAAAGATTTGGATCTCGAAATAAATGAGGGTGATTTTATTATTATTGTGGGACTCTCGGGAGCTGGTAAATCCACTTTGCTAAGAACGATTAATAATCTTGTTAAGCCTACAAATGGAACTGTTTTTCTTGAAGGTAAAGATGTAACTAATGCAAATAAAAGAGACTTAAAGAACATACGTTCACAAATAGGAATGATTTTTCAAACGTTTAATCTCGTAAACAGATCAACAGTTTTAAAAAATGTATTAACTGGTAGATTAAGCACCGTATCTACTTTTAGATCTATATTTGGATTATGGCCAAAAGATCAAAAACAACTTGCTTTTGAAGCACTCGATCAAGTAGAGATATTAGAAAAAGCCTATGTACGGGCATCTAACCTTTCTGGAGGTCAACAACAAAGAGTTGGTATTGCAAGAGCATTGTCACAAAAACCTAAAGTTATGCTTGCAGATGAACCTGTCGCTTCACTTGATCCTATTACATCAAGAGTTGTTATGAATTACTTAAAAAAGATAAATACAGAATTAGGTATAACTACAATTGTGAATTTGCATTTTCTCGATTTAGCAAAAGAGTTTGGAGATAGACTAATTGGCCTCAGAGATGGAAAGTTAGTTTTTGATGGAAATGTTGATGGTGTTTCTGATGAAGATTTTGAAAATATCTATGGACGATCTATTAAATCTTCAGATTTAATTGGTAATGATTAATATACCTAAAAAACCACCTCCATCGTATTTAGTTACAATTGGAATTCCTTTTTCGATACTTTTTACAGTATTCTCATTTCAACGAGTAGGTTTTAACCTGCAAGACTTTAGAGAAAATCTAGCAAATAGAGCCATAGTTACTGACCCTTTATTTAATCCCAAATGGAGTTGGGCCTGGGAAAATACTGCTGATGCCATGGTAGAAACTGTTCAGATTGCAATACTTGCGAGTATTGTTGGGTGTGCTGTAGCATTACCTCTATCTTTTTATGCGTCAAGAGCAACAAACTTAAATAAGTATTCCTATTTTTTATACAAATCATTTTTAAACTTAGTGAGGACAATTCCTGATTTATTTTGGGCAATGCTTTTTACTGTTGCAGTAGGTATTGGACCGTTCGCAGGAGTTTTGGCACTAATTATGTTTTCCCTCGCAATTATGGGTAAGTTACTTTCAGAAACTATTGATAGTATAGATCCTGGACCCATGGAGGCAGCAAAAGCAACTGGGTCTAGTCATAATCAAACAGTATTTACTTCAGCTTTGCCTCAAGTGCTTCCAAACTTCACAGCATACTTTTTATATATTTTTGAATTATGCATAAGAGCGAGTGTAATTCTTGGCTTAGTTGGTGCTGGTGGAGTTGGTAGAATTATCGAAACTCAGAGAATATTTTTGAGGTTTGATAGAATTTCACCAATAATAGTGATCATTCTTGTTGTTGTTATATTAATTGAACAGTTCAGTGTATGGATTAGAAGAAAAATTTTATGAACATACCTAAGCAACCAATCAGTCAAAGAATTTTAAAATATACCTTAACTACCGCCATTGTTTTTGCTTCATTATGGTCAGCAGCTGGACTTGAAATAACAATAGAAAGAATTATAGACGCACCTAGACAAATTGGAATACTAGTAGGAGCAATGTTTCCATTAGACACTAGTCAAGAAGCAATAGATAGAATCATTCCAAAAGTGTTTGAATCTCTATTTATCGCATGGGCTGGAACAGTAATAGGAGCTATTTTTAGCTTTCCTGTTTCATTCTTAGCAGCGCAAAATGTAGCTGTAGGAGCTGTGAGTAAAATTACTAAACAAATATTAAATGCTATTCGTGCTTTTCCTGAACTAATATTAGCTTTTGTATTTTTACCTATAACTGGCCTTGGAGCATTTACAGGTACATTAGCTTTAGGAATTCACTCTATTGGAACTCTAGGAAAATTATCATCAGAAGTAATAGAAGGAATTGACGAAGGTCCTCTTGAAGCTATAAAGTCTTCCGGTGGATCAAAAATAAATGAACTTATTTTTGGTGTAATTCCCCAAGTTATGCCAACAATTACTTCATACTGGCTATACAGATTTGAAATTAATTTAAGAGCATCAGCAGTTCTTGGTGTAATTGGTGCTGGTGGTGTAGGACAAGAATTAATAAATCAATTAAGATTTAGAGATTTTCCCAGAGCAGGAACAGTTTTAATTTGCACAATTGCTTTAGTTTTGATTGCAGATGCAATATCAGCTTCGATTAGAAACAGAATTATTCAAGGAAAAGTAGTAAAGAGTTAGTTACTCTTCAAACCAGTTTTCTTCTGAAGAATCATCTTGAGTCTCTTCGATAGAAGATTGATTTTCTTTTACATCTTCATCAGGATGGTCATCTACAGTACTAAGAAGACTAGTTTCAAATTCTTCCACTGTAATTAAAACTTCTCTGGCTTTAGATCCCTCAGATGGGCCGACAATGCCTTGTGCTTCTAAAATGTCCATTAATCTACCAGCTCTAGCAAAACCAACACGTAACTTACGTTGAAGCATTGATGTTGATCCAAGTTGTGATCGAATCACAAGCTCTTTAGCAGTTGCTAATAGTTCTTCGTCTTCACCAAAATCTTCATTAGATGATGTGGAACTAGTCTTTTGCTCTTCAGTAACTGCTGGATTGTACACTGCTTCTTTTTGATCTTTCACCCATGAAACAACATCTTTAATTTCGCCTTCGGTTACCCAAGCACCTTGAATACGTTCTAATCGTGGATTTGAAGCGGTAACAACTAACATGTCACCTAAACCAATTAATTTTTCTGCACCAGATTGATCGAGAATAACTCTAGAGTCTGTTGTTGACGCTACAGAAAAAGCAAGTCTTGAAGGAATATTTGCTTTCATCACTCCAGTGATTACATCTACTGATGGTCTCTGTGTTGCTACTACTAAATGTATACCAATTGCTCTTGCCATTTGAGCAAGTCTTACTATTGCAGATTCCACTTCCCTGCCAGCAACCATCATTAAGTCATTTAACTCATCTATGAATACAACTATGTAAGGAAATCTATCAAACTTATCTTCATCTAAGAGTCCTGCATCATATTTTTCATGATATCCATTAATATCTCTGACTTGTCCGTCCGCTAATAAATCGTACCTTCTGTCCATTTCTGCAACTGCCCAACCAAGTGCATCCACAGCTTTTTTAGGATTTGTAATAACTTTTGTCAACAAGTGAGGAACATTATTGTATTGTCCCAACTCTACTCTTTTTGGATCAACCATAACCATTTTTACATCATCTGGATGAGTTCTTACAAGGAGAGATGTAACAATGGAATTGATACATGAAGATTTACCAGCTCCAGTTTGTCCGGCAATTAAAACATGAGGAAGTTCAGACAAATTTAATAGTCTTGGTTTTCCTGATATGTCCAACCCAAGTCCTACATTCAATGGGTGCTCAGAAATTTCTGCCTCTTTTGAGGAAAGAACATCTCCAAGTGAGACAAGCTTTCTTTGCCTATTAGGTATCTCTATACCAATAGCACTTCTTCCAGGAATTGGAGCAAGCAATCTAACATCTGGAGTAGCCAACGCATAAGCAATATCATGAGAAAGAGAAGTAACTTTTGAAACTTTGACACCGGGTGCTAACTCAATTTCATATCGAGTCACTGTTGGGCCTGGTACAACATTGGTAAGTTCAGCTTCTACTCCATGCTCTTTTAATAATTGAGTTAAATCATTTGCAGTCTCTTGTAATAATTTTTTGGATGTAGATATAGAAGATCCATTCTTTAATAATTTAACTGGAGGTAAGGTATATGCTTCAGATTTATTCTGCTTCTTAGCTTTTGGTTTAGAGGGTTGGATATTCTTATCCTTAAAATCTTTTATGTCTGATACATTCGAAACTTTTTCTTTAATTTTTGTCGCTGATTTTGAAACAGTATTAAGTTTTTCTACATCAGTATCTTGATCCGTATAAATGTCATCTAAATAAATATTTCTGGCTTCTTTTCTTGCTAATACAAATGCATAGATAAATTTATAGATATACTTCAAAATTGCTTGTATACCACCAATTAAATCTTTTAATTCTATGTCTGTCATGTACAGCACTGACATGATTAATCCCAATAAGAGAATTGTATGTGTCATTTGAAGACCAACACTGTTTGTTAGTGGATAAACAATAAAAGCTGAAATATGACCGCCAGACTTTAACAATAACTCTGAACCAGCACTTAATGACAACGGTTGTGAATGAATTAAAGAATGAAAGATAGAAGCTGAAAATATTTGTACCCAAAATGTACCAACTAATACTCTCTGTGCTTTTACTGTTTCACGATCTCTTACAAGTATTGCTGATCCATAAAAAAAGAGTACAGGTAGCGCAAATACCCCGTAACCAAACGCCCATTGTAAGACATTGAAAATAACTTCTCCAACAGGTCCTCCTTGTGAAAATATTGACAATACAGTAAGTATGCCAAAAGAAAACATAAAGACCGCTACAGCTTGATATGATTGAACGAATTTAGATAAAGTATTAGATGTTGTAGATTTTAGTGTAGTTACTGCCCTGTCTACATTTATTAAGTTGTTTTGTTTAGACACCCGCTTACGCCCATTCACCCTTTTGCGAGTGGATGTCTTTACAGCCACGAAGATATTATACCATAAATAAGGGTAGAAAAAGATTAATTATTCTTAATTTTTTGGAAATTATCCAATAATTCATTGGCTAATTTGTTAGAAATATCAGTAATAGGCATTAAAGGTGATCCAACATCTTCCCATGTTTGCGTGAGCAAATACTTAACTGGACCAGGGCTAGGCTCCTCAAATAATAAGTCAAAAAGAGGTAATAGTTGATTTTGTAAGTGTTCAGCTGATTCAATCTCATCATTAAGAACATGATTTATTAAATCGAAAATTTCATTTCCGACAAGATGTGAAGCAACTGAGACTACACCTTTACCGCCCATTTTCATAAATTCTATAGTCTCAGCATCATTGCCTGAATAAATATCTACTTTACCCTTTAGCATATCTAATTCATTTTTAGAGAATTCCAAATCGCCTACCGCATCTTTGATAGAATGTAACCCAATATCATCAACAAGTTTTTCTAAAGTGTCAATTTCAATTAATGTTGCTGTTCGACCAGGAATATTGTATGCCATAATTGGCAAATCAGTGATTTTAGAAATCTCTTCAAAATGCTTCAAAATACCAAATTGTGATGGTTTTGAATAATACGGTGTCACAATCATTATGCCGTCTACACCTATATCATTAGCCATTTTTGTATACTCTATGGATTCTTTAGTAGAATATGTACCAGTTCCAGCAATAATCTTTGCCTTATCTCCAACAGAGTCTTTAGCAGTTGAATAGATAATCTTTCTATCTTCTTTTGTTAAATTTGGAGATTCACCAGTTGTTCCTGATAAAACTAAGCCGTCAGATTTTTCGTGAACTAATTTTTTACATAGTCTCCACAAAGTATCTGTGTTAAGAACCCCATTGTTATCAAAAGGGGTTATGACTGCTGTTAATAGCTGGCCGAAATCGCTCATACTTAAATATTAATCTTCTTAGCTAATAAATTTTCTAAACCCTGATTAAAACCCTCTAAATCGTGATAAAGATCGAGAACAACTTTTACTCCATAGAGGTATGCTTTTCTATCATATACTTTATGATCTAAATTAAATGATTCGTATTCATTTACGAAATCTACCTCTTGCTCAGCTAGAAATTTATCATCTCTCAAAGAATATATATTTTTGTTTTTCACATTATTAATTTGATAAAAGTCGCCATCTTGTTCGTGAGAGTTTAATTCTAATGGCATAGAATTTGCTAAATCTAATGCAGTACCAGACGGTGCATCTTGTTTCTTGCCATGATGCTTTTCGGTAATATTTACTGAATGAAAATTATCAGAAAGAGCCATTGAGAAAAGCTTTTGATATGCTGCTCCTATAGAAAAGTTTGGTATCACTATAACTTTTCTATCTGTGATTGATTTTAATTTTAATAACATTTCTGAGCTCACACCAGATGAACCAATAATTAAATCTGCATCTGAATTAAGTAGTGAGTCTATATTTTTGTTAATTACCGAGGCAGGCGAAAACTCTAAGACAGTATCTTCTTCTATATTTTTTAAATCTTTATAGATTTTGTATTCCTCTCCTTTGTAATTAGGATCATGAATTGCTGTTAGAGTAAAATCGTCTCTTGAATTTATGTAATCTGAAACGAGTTGACCCATTGAGCCCGCGCCACCAGATATCAAAACAGTGTTTTGTGCGATTTCATTCATCTTTGATAATTCCTTATACTTATAGTTGTTAATGATAATGATAATTAGATGAATTTAAAGAAAAAAAACATCGAAGCCCAAATAGTAGAAGATTTTGAAAAAATTAGACCTGCAATTACTAGACTATTACAAACTCAAATGAAAAATGATGATTTATCTCTTCGGTATGGAAAATCAAAATCTAACAGTAAAAATGATATTGTAATAAATCCATCAATACTTGTTAATACAATTTTAAAAACAAATCTTGATAGAGATGAGGTTATGATTGGTACAGTTGTGCACGAAGCTATACATGCAACAAATAATTATAGTTTAGACTCTGAATCCTTAAATAAATTATTCCCTGACGAACTAGATGATGTAGAAGATATTGATGATGTTCTCGAAATACTCACTGGTCCCTTTGGAAAATATGTTTTTGACATCTTAATTCATTCAATCGAAGAAAAAATATTTGTGAAACAATATGAAGGTTTAAATTCAATTCTTGAAGATATTTATACTGAGTCATTTTCAGAAATAAAAAAGCTTGGTAATTTTAGTCAGTATCTTTCATTATTATTTCACTCAATAACTTCTTATATAGATCCTGAATTTGAAAACTACAAAAAGCCTGTCGTAAGTTCATTGAATGAATCTTTACATATTTTAAAAACGTTGAACTATGAAAATGTAAATGTATCTGAATTAATAGAAGCTACAGTTCAGATGGTTGATATATGTAGACGTTACAATATTCTTCCAGACTTAGACAACTACACACTCGGGGAACAAAAAGAGATTGAGGAGTCGCTTGATGAAAGTGTAGTAAATGATTTGAGTAAAGTTCTTATCCCCTCTTCCAACAATGTGACAACAGGCAATACTTTGCAAAAATTTCTTGGTCAAACAGAGTCTAAATCTAATGATGATAAATTAAATCTAATGGATGATCATATATCCAAAGTAGGGGCATCAACTACAATCTATTTTCCATCCGGAAATACTGCAAAAGTTGTTGAAAATAAAATTCCAAACAATTATAAAAATTTGTACAAAAATGGTTTAGAAACATATGAATCCTTATTGCAACAATGGAATTTACCCATCTATAAAGTTACAAACAAAATAAAACCTTATTTTATACACAACCAAAAAAGACAAAGAATTAGTGGATTTGATCAAGGAGATTTGTCTCCGCACGTTCCAATCATGCTTGCGTCTGGGAGATACGAGAGAATGTTTGAACAGAAACAGAGACTATCCAATAAATCATATGCAATATCTCTTCTAATTGATGGAAGTGGTTCCATGATTGAGAAAAATAAAGATGAACTTCATCCCTGGTCGTTAGCCTCAGCATTAATTGGTGCTAGTTATCTGTCCCAAATATGTTTTGAACTTGATATCGATTTTGAAGTTTCTATATTTAACAGAGCCTTTGCGTCAGAGCATACTGAAAATGAAGAAACTTATAATAAGAGAAAATTTGCGGTTTCATCCATGTTAAATAGAACTTATGGGTCTTCAGCACAAGAGCTTTACAGTACGGCAAATCATTATTTTATAAAAGAGTTTAAAGATTCTTGGAGAGAGAACTATCAGCAATTTATAGGACTAATTGAATTTTCAAGAAACTTAAGAGACTCGATTGATATAGGAATAAGTGAAGATTCAATTCCACCAGTAAGTATGTTTGAAAAAGGAACTAACATTGATGAAATAAATATCATGCATGCAACAAAAAGATTACTAAACCATCCTTCGAATACAAAGATGTTGGTTGTACTGTCTGATGGTATGACTAGAGGGTCGTTGAGTGAACTTCAAAATAGTATAAATTTTGCTACCAAAAATGGTGTTGATGTAATAGGCATAGGAATTGGTAATAGAGGTTCCTGGAGAGAATATATTAATAATATACAAATTGAAAAACCTGAACAGCTAATTCATTCCATAGTAAACATCACAAAGGATATACTTATTAAAAACATTAAATTAACATCTGGAGTTGCCTAATGGGTTCACAAAAATTTATAAATCCTGATAATGAAAAACAATCTGTCGAAATAGAAGAATGTAAACTTGATAAAAAATTAGAAGATTTTGACTCACGTAATAATCGAATTCCTGAAGTTGATGAATTTTATGTAGACCTAGGTATGCAGTACAGACTTGCACAGGTTATGAATTCAAAAAGTAAATCTTTTAAAAATGAGATTCCTATACACATTGCATTGATGGGTCATATGGGAACAGGAAAAGATCATGATATAGAACAATTTGCAGCAAAACTACGATTTCCGTATTACAGAATTCCTTTATCAGGAGAAGTTAGAGACGTGACCCTTTTAGGATCTGTTCAGTTGTATGGAGATGGTAAGGGTGGAACTGAAAGCAGATGGCAAGATGGTGAGCTAACAAGAGCTTTAAGAGGGCCAGCAATTGTTAACCTGTCGGAGCTTAATGCAGCGGGACCTGAAGTTTTATTTGCACTTCATTCGTTACTTGATAGACATAGGAAATTAGAACTACCAAACGGAGAAGTTCTTTCTTTAAGAGAAGATACATATATATTTGGAACCATGAACCCAACAAGTTTGAGAGATTATGCGGGTACCCAGTCATTAAATAAGGCATTCGCCGATAGGTGGGTTATATGGGACAAACCCTTTCCAAATAAAGAACAATTAGATGCTATCTTTGAAAAAAGGTATCCCAAACTTCAAAAAGAATATAGAGAACTAATAATTAAATTAGCAACAGAAATTAACAACTCTTTTATGTCGGATGATATAAGTATCAATATAGAAACTCCTATGAGTTTACGAACAATTGTAGAGAGAATACCTATAGGCTTAGATGTTTATGCTGACTCAGCAGATCCTCTTAAAGATACTTGGGAAAACTTTGTATTACCTCATGTTAATAAAGAGGACTTAGACCATTACAAAACGCTATGGAACACAATAGTAAGAAAAGGACCTTCAATAAAACCTAGGCTTTAGAAAATTTAATTAAAGGTATATCTCTATCAGTTCTCTTTCTATACATCTGAAAAGTTGGATAAACTTCATCTAGTAAACTCCAAAAATATTCTTTTTCTGAAGATTGGATTAACTCATAAGTTGCTTCAAATCTTTCATTATTAATTGTGATAAATGGATTGTTAGACGAAAGATTATAAAACCAGTCTGGAGTTTTATCATTACCACTATAGGAAGCTGCAACAATGAAGTCATTATTATGATTCGCATAAGTCAATGGTGTCTTTCTAAGTTGCTTTGATTTACTACCTATAGTCTCAAGTAAGAGGATATGATCCCCTATTATTTTTTCGCCTAAAAAAGAGTGATTGAATCTCATAATTCTTGAGTGAATTTTAGAAATTAACTTATAAAACCATTCTGGCCAGAGATGTGCTGACTTTCCTAGTAATCTCCACATTGATTATTTAATTTAAAAATCTTCCTGATTTTCTTCTTGATCTTTAAATTTCGGATCATACTTTTTGAAAAAATCTTTTAATTTATTTTCTAAGTCTTCAGTTTCCAAATTAGCTAATTCGTTTCTAAGTTTCTTAATTTGAATCTTAATATCGACGTTTTCATTCATAAGTCTTAAAACGTATCTAAACCCAAGTATTAGGAGAACAAATTTAAAGATTTTCTTCATAAATGCATCATAAATACAAACTTAATTTAAAAAAAGTTTTTTTTGATGAAATTGCAACTGGAGTTAATTTTTGTCCTCAAGTAAACTTAATATAGTGCAAGAAATATTAAGTAATCTCGTTGCAGAACAGCAATTATTAGACCAATACCTGCAAAGTATTCCTGTTAGAAATTGGAATACAAAAACTACATATAAAAGTTGGGATATAACTGCTCATGTTAGTTATCTTGCTGCCCTTGAAGATCTTGCCAATAATGCACTAAAGAAAAAGGGTTCTGACTTTAATAAATATAAAGGGCCTAAGGGTCTTGAAAAATTTGAAAAAGAAGCAATCAAAAAAGGTAACGACATGAGACCACAAGATGTTATCGAATGGTGGAGAATTTCTAGAGCTTCTGTTATTGAAACATTGGCTAAATCTTCTCCAGGAAAGAAAATTACTTGGTGGAAAAATGAAATCGATTGTAGAACATTTGCTGTTACAAAATTAGCTGAAACATGGGCACACAGTTTAGATGTTTATGATGCAATGAAAAAAAATTATGAAGATACTGTAAGAGTTGAACACGTGGCACTTTTTGGATGGTTAAACGCTCAACAAGCTAGCAAGATCAACAAAACTAAATATCAAGATTTAAGAATAGAACTAATAGGCCCTGAATATAAAGCTTGGCAATTTGGAGATGAGCAAAGTGAAAATAGTATAAAGGGAAATGCAAGTGACTGGTGTAGGGTTGTCACTGGAAGAGTCCCTAAAGGTCATAAACTTACACTTTCTACTGAAGGTGATTTTGCAAAAAAATTCGTAAAGTTTAATCACGTAAAAATATAATGCAAGTTTACGGTGTAGTTCACTTAAAAAGCCTTCCTGGCTCCCCTTCTAACAGATTGTCTCTTGATGAAATTACTGACTCAGCGCAAGAGGATGTAAACAGCTTAATTTATGGTGGAGTTGATGGAATTATAATTGAAAATTTTGGTGATACCCCATTTGTGAAAGATGACATTTCCAAACGTACGCTTGCTAGCTTCACTACAGTAGTAGAAAATTTAGCGATAGAGCGAGACATTAAAGTTGGAGTAAATGTTTTAAGAAATGATGGCATCGCAGCTCTTGCAATTGCAGAGGCAACTAAGTCACAGTTTGTAAGGATTAATGTCCTAAACAACACTATGTTCACCGATCAGGGTCTAATAGAAGGTGATGCTCACGGTGTTAACCAGTTTAAATCAACTCTTAATAGTTATGTAGAAATTTATGCAGATGTATTTGTAAAACATGCTGTACCACCTCCTGGTTCAAAGATAGAAAACCACGCAGAAGAATTAATTCAAAGAGCTGGTGCAGATGTAGTTATAGTCACCGGAGATGGAACAGGACACGAAATAAATATTGAAGATTTACAAAAAGTGAGAAGTATCGTTCCAGAAGGAAAACTTGCTATCGGATCTGGGATAACTTCAACAAATGTTGATGCGTATCAAGACTTAGCTGACATATTAATTGTTGGTACTAGTTTTAAATTTGATAACGATGTTGCTAAAAAGGTTGACATCAATAGAGTTGAAGAGTTAGTAAGAAAAATAAAATAATTTTTATTAAGACAATAAAAATCCATTACCTAACTATCATTTCTATTTAAGTGGAAGCCATACTTAATCCAGCACTAATATTGTTCCTTGTAGGAATCCTGGTTGGTATATCATTTAAATTAATACTTCCTAACTCTATTTCTAAATATTTAGGATATTATTTACTACTTTCATTAGGTCTCAAAGGTGGTTTAAGCCTTCAAGAAAATGGTTTTATAAGTGAAGTTATAAGTGCTTTAACACTTGGTGTACTATTTGCTCTTTTAATTCCACTTATTGCTTATTTTTATCTTAAAAATTTACTCAATAACGATGATGCTGCAGCACTCTCTGGAACTTATGGATCAGTCAGTGCTGTTACTTTTGTTACAGCTATTGCGTATCTTTCAACTACCAGTCAAGAATTTGATAACTATATGTCCGCTGTACTAGTTGTAATGGAATTTCCAGCAATTTTTATGGCACTCTATTTAGTTACACGTAACAAGCAAAATGAAATTAATAATTTGGAGACTATTAAGACAGCTTTTTTGGAAATACCGAATATTATTTTGATCTCATCATTGTTGATTGGTTATTTTGTAAATAAAGCATTTTTATCTAATTTAGATTTCATTATTGTTGAAATATTTGATTATATTTTATATGTATTTTTATTTGTTATGGGAACTAGGGTTGCTAAAAGAATCGGAGAACTTGAGGGTAAAGGAGCAAACTTGATTGCATTTGCTTTATGTACTCCACTGATAGGGTCATTTATTGCCTTAATAGCATCTGTAAACTTTAATATTTCTGTCGGCAACGCAACATTACTTATGGTGCTGACGGCAAGCGCAAGTTATATAGCAGTGCCAGCAGTTGTAAAAGATGCTATTCCAAATGCTAATCCTGCAATCTATCTAGGACTAAGTTTAGGTGTCACTTTCCCATTTAATATTATTTTTGGAATACCTTTGTATAACGAATTAGCTAAATACTTTATTGGCTAATTAAAGAAGAAAGCCCCCATCAATGGTTACAACTTCACCTGTAATCCATGATGCATCATCACTTGATAGAAAATAGATCAGACTTGCAATATCTTCAGGTTCTCCTAGTTTTTTAAGAGCGTGAAGATCTGCGCTTCCCTCCTCATTACCTGCCCAAAGCATTTCTGATAACTTAGTTTTTACTACTGCTGGAGCTATACCATTTACCCGTATGTCAGGAGCAAGTTCCATTGCTAATTGTTTTGTCATATAAATTAATCCAGCTTTTGAGATATTGTAAGCACCCATGTAGTGCGATGGTTTAATTCCCCCAACAGAACATACATTTAATACCGACTCTTTTAATCCTGCTTTTACTGCTTCTCTTGTCCACATCAAAGGCCCCATTAAGTTTACATCCCATGTTTTTTGGACGGCTGATAAATCAACGTCAAGCAAGCTACCTCCAGAAGGATTTGTACCAGCATTGTTGATTAAGACATCTAAAGAACCTGTTTCATCGATAATTTTTTTACATGTTTCAGTTGCAGCAGCAAGATCATCAGCCCTTGCAACAAAACCTTTTAATTGTGAATTGTCAGAAAGTACTGCCTCTAAATTTTCTTCTTTTCTTGACGTAATATAAACATTCCATCCTTGATCGATAAATTTTTGAGCTGTGGAAAGTCCTATTCCCCTTGTTCCACCGGTTACAAGTGCAGTTTTCATTATTGTTAAAGTATACTAGTTATTTCTTATTTCAGTTACAGTTGAACTGCAAATGGAAAATTTTCAAAAATATAAAGTATTACTCACGCAAAACCAAAATTTTCGTAAACTTTTTGCAGCACGTTTAATCACTCTTGGAGGTGACTGGTTATTAACCGTGCCTTTATTAGGTATAATTTATGAGTTAACTGAGAATCCATTTATTACATCTCTAGTATTAGTAGTTCAAAGTGCACCGTTATTTATGCTTGGAAGTTTTGGTGGCTACTTAGCAGATAGATTCGATAGAAAAAAAATAATAGCAATTTCAGAGTTCTTATCAGGAATGACTGTGTTAATAATTCTTTATGCTGTTACGACGGAAAATGTCGCATTTATATTGTTTTCATTTGGATTACTTTCAGTTGCGGGTTCTCCTTACATGCCTACTTCTGATGCAGCGCTACCAAATGTTGTAAAAAAGGAAAATTTAGCAGAAGCAAATGTTATATTTTTTTCAAGTTGGGGTGTAATGGCTGGTCTAGGTGCAGGCCTTGGTGGGTATTTAACAACAGTCATAAGTAGAAATATGTTATTTGCAATAGATAGTTTAACTTTTGTTCTTTCTGCTTTAATTGTCTTTTCTATAAAGAAAAATTTGAGTGAAAAAACTGAGGATAAAAATAAAAAAGAAGATATAAGTTATAAAGAAGGTCTTAAATATGCTGCATCTAAAAAAGAAATATTTTCTCTAATTATTACAAAAGCAACTTTTAGTATCTCAGCTAGTGGTTTACTGTCTTTGTTTACTGTTCTTTCATATGATATTTACAAAACCGGTGATTTTGGTACTGGGCTTATGTTTGGTGCAAGAGGGGTTGGCGCTCTGATTGGCCCAATTGCGATTAGATATTTTTTTGGAAGCACAGATGGAAAGCTGCTGAATACAATTGGCATAACTATTATGGCCTGGGGATTATTTTATTTTTTTATACCGTTCTCAGTATCTCTATACCTGACAGTTTTGTTATTAATTCTTGGACACTCTGGTGGTGGATCCCAGTGGGCATTTTCTACATATGGTTTACAAGTACTAACACCAGATAGGCTGAGAGGAAGAATCGCTGGAATTGATTACTCACTTTACTTTCTTATGAATACAGTTTCAACTCTCATGATTGGATACCTTGCAACCGTGTATGGGGTGCTTTTTGTCTTTAAACTATTCCCCGTATTAGGTTTTATATTTGGGTTTGTGTGGTATTTATCTACAAGAAAAATTTGGAAGGATTTAGATAGAGCTTAAGGTACTAATTCAGAAAATATGTAGAAATCTCTCTGATTGCTAGACCCATCTTCAACATCAGTTGTAGAGTTCCATGAAGGAGCTGTTATTGCTTGTCCAATAAACTGAACGAAACCTTTTTGATATGCAAAGTAAGCCCCTGGAACGACTCCACATGTAAATTGAGAATAATCAAAATAGTCTTCTACATCCACGCTACTGTCACCATTGTCATAATCACCAGTTAATGCAATTAACGCAAACATATAATCTTTGGCTAAATTATAATTACCCCACCATGGATTTGCCTGAAACCTAACTTTTGTAGTGTTATTCCATTTTTTGCATTCTACATTCAAAGCATATGTATTTGAACCATCGACATTCACGTAGTAGCCATCTGGACAGTCCACAGTATCACTTGTGCTCAATGTTACATAACTTGCATTAGAGAAATCATTTGATGTTCTTGAGTCTTTATATCTCCATATGATTGACCCACCATCTGAAACAACAACAGTATTAGTTGTGTTTGTAGCGCCACCAGAAATGGATTGATTTGTTTGTGCAGTTGTGTAACTACTACCGCTATTTGTAGAGTACTCAACTAGATAATAAGCTGTATAGCTTTCATTATTTGTAATGCTTAAAGTGGAAGTTCTAGTACCTGACGGCCCAGAACATGATCCAAGAGATTGTGAGACTGTCGAAGACGGATCAGGAATAGTAGTAGTTGTAGTAGAGGTAGTAGAGGTAGTTGTTGGTGCAGGTGGTGGTTTAGGATTAGAAGTATACACATATCCAGAACCTAAAGCATCTTGTTCATTGCTACAAGTCATTACTGTATTCGTATTTCCATCTGAATCATACAGCGTGTAAGGTTTAAAATCTTCATCATTACATTCAGGAATTGTTGTTGTTGGAGCAATAGTTGTTGTTGGAGCAATAGTTGTTGTTGGAGCAATAGTTGTTGTTGGCGTCCTAACTGCAATATCGTCAGTAAATTTCAATTGTATTTGCTTATCATCTATAGTTGTCGTTGTTGTATTTGGAACTCCCATTAATGTACATGGAATATTTTCATTCCATGTGAATGTAGAAGTTTCCTTTATCTCTTCTGAATTACGAAGACGATATCTAAATGCATATTCAAATTTATTTACTTCTCCTTTTTGCTTCCTAAATTTCTTTACTGCTCTTATCTCAAGGTCCTTACTACTCTTTGGTGTTTTATATCTTTTATATATCCACTTCCAATTGTTCCATTTATTGGTGTAAACCCTAAATCCTAGTTTGTACTGATACAAATCGTCATCACTTTTGATAATTGCCGAGTACCCAAATTTATATCTACCATTTAATTGCTCACGACAATAAGAAGATTCGATTAATAAATCTCCCTCAGGAAATTCATTTATAGGCAATAGTGTCGATGTTGTAGTAGTTGGAGGAAGTGTTGTAGTGGTTGTTGTCGATGTTGTAGTAGTTGTTGTCGATGTTGTAGTGGTTGTTGTCGATGTTGTAGTAGTTGAATCATTCCCTGGCTTTGGATTAGTAAGATATATATATCCAGAATTTAAAGCATCTTGTTCGTTTCTACAAGAAATTACTGTATTCGCATTACCATCTGAATCGTAAAGTGTATAAGGTTTAAAATCTTCATCGTTACATTTAGGAAGTGTTGTAGTCGTAGATGTTGTAGAAGTCTGAGGAAGTATTGATGTTGTAGTCGTAGATGTTGAAATAGAAGTATTTGATAAGCTTAAATCTAAAGATTTGACTTCAATTAATTCGTCATCATCTGTAATTAATAACAAAATTTTTAAATCTTCTTCAAAGCAACACTCAACCGTTTCGCCATTATTTTCATCTACTTCAATAAAAACAATCAGTGACTCGGAATCCATTACTATAGCGCCTTCTTCAACTGAATCTTCAAACTTCCACTCTACAGATACTTCACCTTTTTCATCTACGGAAGCGTATATTTCACCTGAAGTTGTATTTTGAGGAGTAATAATAAAAAATAACATTGTCAACAAAATAATT
>CACOLU010000017.1 GCA_902628045.1 uncultured Candidatus Actinomarina sp.
TGGCTACTTTGGAGTTCTTACAAAAGGTGTTCGATCACCTGAGAATACTTTAAAATTTTTTAAGAATTCAGATTTTGAATTCAATTGGTATACAAATCCTGATTCAAAATTAATGGTAAATCAAAATAAAATTAACTTAGATAATCATAAATTTTTTGATATGGTCAGTAGAGATGAAGCTTTAGATAAAATGACGTCCTCCCTACATTGTCTTTTATCAATTGGAAATCTCAATCCCGGCCAACTCCCAAGTAAGATCATTGAATATATATCAACAGGAAAGCCTGTTATACATTTTGCAGAAATTGATGATGATCCAGTAATACAAATTTCTAAACAATTTAATAATTTAATAATTGTTAATACAGATTCAAACGTACCTGAATTGAAAGATAAGCTGAATAAGATTTTCTTAAATATAGATACATTTAATAAAGAGACATTTATTAATAATTATTCAGCTGAAGTTATTACTAATAACTTAGATATACTCTAAAATCTTTGACCAGTTTTCATTATAAATTAATGCAGGTGAATTCTTAATATTAAAATTTTTTGCTTCTTCAATGCTAACAAGTGCACTTTGAGGATTGTTAAGTTCATATGTAAACACATTCTCACTTCTAAAATAATTTGTGTAAGGTCGTTTTGGAATTACAAGTTTTAATCCTAAATTCTGAGCTTCATAAATTGGAAGACCAACTGTTTCATATTCACTTGCATGGAAATATATTTCATGTTCTGACAAGACACTCATTGTTTGATCTTGTGTTTCGGTGTAAACACAATTAAATTCACTAATATTTTTCGGAGGATTAATTATTGTGATAATGTTATTTTTTGAGATTTGCTTTAAAACTTTAACCATAAAATTGAAATTTTTATTAGGCACTTTACTGCCAAACAATACAATTTTTCCAGATTTACTTTTTGTTTCTACAACAGTCTCTTCAAGCTGTCCTATTGTAATTATTTTATCTTTATATTTTTTTTGAAACACTTCAGTCATATGCTCAAGTTGTACAATTATGTATTTAGAAGATTCGAAACTCTTGGTTATTAAGTATTTTAAAACTGTATTTTTTAAATCTTTCAATACAAAAGGTAATATATTTTGAACTAGAACAAATGATTTAATTTTCGTTTTAAAACCAAAATTACCAAAATGAATTATTGCATCACTGTTATCAATAATTTTTCTTTGCTTTCTATTAGTAATGAAATAATAAAAAGGATGAATTATTCTTTTGTTTGATAGTTGAATGAACTCAATATATTCATTTTCTAAAGATTGATTTTTAAGGTCATTGTAAAACTCATTTTCTGAATAGAGGACAATTATTTCATTGTTAGACTCAACAAGAAGTTCAAAAGCTTCTACAAAGAGCTTCACACCACCAAGAGACTTTACTCCACAAGCATTTAAAACAAGCTTTTTTCTCACCATTTCAATGATAGTTGTACATTAATAACTATTTAATCACTAAAATCATAAAGTAGTGACTGATAAATATGATATAGCTTTAGTAGTAGGCACAAGGCCAAATTTTGTTAAGGCAGCACCACTTTTAAATAATTTAGAGGAACAAAACAAAAAAGTTTTATTTATTCATACAGGGCAACATTTTGACAAAAATATGTCTAAAAATATTTTTGACGATCTCAGTATGAGAACTCCTGATATAAATTTAAATTCTCCTTCTGATTCACAAAGTAAACAGTTTCAACATATTGTCCAAGAGTTACAAAAAATTTTCAATGATTGTGAAATTGATAAAGTAGGAGTTTTTGGTGATGTAACTTCCACCTTAGCTGCTTCTATAGCTGCAAAACAATCAGGCCTTTATTTATTTCATGTTGAATCAGGTCTTCGATCAAATAATTTAAGTATGCCCGAAGAACGTAACAGAATTATGGTAGATGCAATCAGTGATCTATTGTTTATACCATCTGAAGATGCAAAGGAAAACTTATTAAAAGAAAAGGTATCGTCAGATAAAATTCATAATGTTGGAAATATTATGATTGATACTTTAGCAAAAAATAAATCAAAAATTATAAATAACTCTGAAGATATTAAAAATAATTTAAATGTAAATAAACCATATTTTGTAGTTACTTTACATAGACCGTCAAATTTAAATGACGACATATTAAAAGATGTTTTTGCGGCAATCAGTAATTTTACAGATGACTTTCAAGTTATTCTTCCAGCCCATCCAAGGCTTAAAAATTATATTGAAAATAATAATGTGGAGCTTTCAAATATTATTCTGATTGATCCATTATCCTATATTGACTTTATGTCTCTTGTTTACGGGAGTGATTTAGTGCTTACTGATTCTGGAGGAATACAAGAAGAAACAACATATTTAGGAATCAATTGTTTAACACTTAGAGAAGAAACAGAAAGACCAATAACAGTAGAAGAGGGTACAAATAAAGTTGTTGGTACTAATAAAGAAAATATAATTAATGAAGTAAATAATGTATTAGGCAGTAAAATTTCGAATGAAGCAAAAATTAAATATTGGGATGGTGAGACCTCAGATAGAATTTTTCAAATTTTATTTGGTTAGATATGAGTAAATTTAAATATAATTTAGCAGTAATTGGATTAGGTTACGTAGGTTTACCTTTAGCTATTGAAGCAGCAAATTGTAAGCTTAAAGTCGCTGGATATGACACTAATGAGTCAGTAGTTAATAACCTCAACAAGTCAGTGTCTCATGTTGAAGACATATCAGATAAAGTACTTCAAGATGCACTTTCAAAAGATTTTTTAATTACTTCTAATTCAAATATTTTAGGGGATTCAGAGTTCATAGTAATTAGTGTTCCAACTCCTTTAACCGACTATCAACCTGATCTAAGCTATGTCGAGGAAGCAACAAAAAGTATTGCCGATAATTTAAAAAAAGGTCAAATAATAGTTCTTGAATCTACTACCTACCCTGGTACTACATTAGAAATAGTAAAGCCAATACTTGAACAAAATTCAAATTTGGTAGCGGGAGAAGACTTTTTACTAGGGTACTCACCCGAAAGAATAGATCCTGGCAACAAAGAGTGGACTTTTAAAAATACACCAAAAATTGTTAGTGGTATAAATGAAAAATCACTTAAAAAAATATCAGAATTTTATAATTCAATAATTAATGAAGTTGTTGAAGTTTCTGGCACTAGAGAAGCAGAAATGGTTAAATTGATTGAGAATACGTACAGGCAAGTTAACATTGCAATGGTTAATGAACTTGCGATATTGTCAAATATGTTAAATATAGACATTTGGGAAGTAGTAGATGCAGCTAAAACAAAACCTTTTGGATTTCAATCATTCAGGCCTGGACCAGGAGTAGGGGGTCACTGCATTCCAATAGATCCAAAATATTTGTCATTTAAAACACGGCAGATTGGACAGCCTGTTCGCTTTGTTGAATTAGCACAAGAAATTAACAACTCAATGCCAAATTATGTTGTTTCTAGAATTAGTGAATTAATGAACAAAAAAGAAATACTATTTAAAAATTCTAAAATACTTATTTTAGGTGTAGCTTATAAAAAAGACATTGGTGACACTAGGGAGTCACCAGCAATACATATAATTGAATCATTGTTGAATAAAAGCGTAGAAGTATCTTTTTATGATCCATTTGTAGATGAATTGATAGTAAATAATAAAAGCATATCAAAGGAACTAGTTGTAGAGAATATATCAGATTATGATATAGTTATCATCCATACTCCACATACAGCTTTTAACAAGATTGATTTTGAAAATATCAAATCATTGATATTCGACACAACAGGAAGTTTTTCAATTTCGAATGTCGAGAGGTTATAAAATTATTCCGAACTTTGGTACTTTATCAAAAACTATAAACATACTAGGTAGTGAACTTGGTAATGTAATAAAAGATCAAGCTGGACCAAAATACTTAAAAATTGTTGAAGATATACGATTAAATTCTAAAAAATATCGACAAACAAACAACAATAAATACTTAGATTCTATTTTCAAAACTCTTCAATCTCTTGAACCAAATGAGATATATATAATTACTAAAGCATTTACAATATTTTTTTATTTATCAAATATTGCTGAACAAGTATTTAGAGAGCATACTCTAAAAAATTCAAATATTTCTATTAATAAAAAAACAAATAACGAACTTATTTTTATGCCTGTTTTTACTGCCCATCCCACGGAGAGTTCTAGACAGTCAACTCTACGGAAAATATATAAAATTGCAGAGATTATTGAAAACAACAATTCAAATAGTATTAGTGAAATAAATTCACTTATTACTCAACTTTGGTATACAAGAGAGGTCCGATCCACAAAACCAAATCCAATAGATGAAGTAAAATCATTAATTTATTATTTAGATATTTTGTATAAAGACGTGTATAAAAAGGTTATTCAAGATGATGAAATTACTGAAAATGCAAAAAATTTCAAACTTAAGTTTGGATCATGGGTTGGTGCTGATAAAGACGGCAATCCATTTGTAACTACAAATATAACTAAAGAGGCGTTGAAAATATATTCAAATCAAATATTAAATATTTACAAAGAACAAATAGTTCAGTTTTCAGAAGAGTTCAGTATTTCAACAGATTTTGTTGAAAGTCCAGAAAAATTAACAAAAAAAATTGAGGAATATAAAAAAATTCTTCCAAATGATTACAAACATTACAAACGCGTAAATTTCGATGAACCTTTTCGTATATTTCTTTCATTAGTTTTTCATAGATTGGATAATTTTCAAAAAAACAAGAGAGGTTATAAATATTTTTATGAATTTCTTGATGATATTTTATTATTTCGAAATAGTGTTCTAAAAATATTTGGAACAAAAATCCAAAATACAAAGTTAGATAATTTTATCGAAATGGTCTATCAATTTGAATTCCATGGTGTGTCTTTGGATATCAGGCAAAATTCTTCAGTAATTAATTCTCAGACTGGGAGGGAGTACTTTGATTTTGAAGAATTGATAAAAGAAATACCTGAACTTCAAAAAATTTATGGAGATAAAGTATTTAATTCAATAATTCTTTCAATGACGAGTTCAGAGAGTGATGTCTTAAATCTTTTCAATGTATGCAAAAAGTATATGCCTAAAGAAAGTATTCCTTCAATTACACCTTTAATTGAGGAAATTGATGAATTACAAAAATCTCATAAAATTTTGGAAAACCTATTTTTAAACAGACAATACAAATCATTTATAGAAAAATTTAAAAATAACACTCAAGAAATTATGCTTGGCTATTCCGACTCAAATAAAGATGGTGGAATAATTTCCTCACAGTGGAATGTTTACAAAGCACAAATTAATTTATTTAAACAGGGTTTAGCAAATAATATAAATGTTACATTTTTTCATGGTAGAGGAGGAACTATTAGTAGAGGAGGGGGACCTACTTATAATTCAATTTCTGCACAACCAAAGGGAACTGTATCATCTCAAATAAGATATACAGAACAAGGCGAAGTAGTCTCAGATAAGTATTCAACAGCTTATCTCGGATTTGAAAATATTAAACTTGGTTCGGTAGCTTTTATTAATGAATCTGGAAATAAATTAAAAGTAAAAATACCAAATCAGGAATTCTTACAAGAGCTATCAGATATGTCATATGAGGAATACAGGTCTTTTTTTACTGATCCAAATCTTATAGACTATTTTGAAAAGGGAACTCCTGTAAAACTTCTTTCTACATTAAATATTGGATCAAGGCCCACAAAGCGAACTAAAAATGTGAAGACTTTACAAAATTACAGAGCAATTCCTTGGGTATTTGGATGGGCTCAAACTAGAAATACATTAACAGGCTGGTATGGATCAGGAACAGCATTGAACTTCATGATTGAAAAATATGGTATTAATTATGTAAGAAAAATATATAAAAATTCAGATTTTATGCAGAATTTAATAAGCAATATAGAGATGACACTCTCCAAATCAGATCTAAAAATAGCTAAACGATATGTCGATGAACTTCTTGATGAGAACGCAGTAAAGATTTATAAAAAAATTCTTAAAGAGTCGCAATTAGCAAATATTTCTATTAAGAAAATAAAAAAGATAGACGAACTATTAGAAGATAACAAAATTTTAAAAAATACTTTAAATATAAGAAATGCATATTTGGACCCGCTGTCTCTAATTCAGATAACTCTTATGAAAAAATTGAAAAAGCGTAAACTTGATTCAGTAGAAAATAATTCTTTATTACTATCGGTAAATGGATTAGCTGCTGGTCTTAGAAATACTGGCTGATAAATCTCTAAGCTCAAAATGCATCTCATCAGGAGATGTCCAAGTTCCTCCCCAAGCAAATCCCCAAGAGTTAAAAATTTCAACAACTCTAGGGTGATAACTAAATTTTGTGTTTATGTCAATAGCAATGCCCCAAGCATGTCGAGAAATACTTCCCCCAGCATCGAAGCGGTTTATTCGCCTTGGAGCATAACATCCACCTGATTTTTTAAAATCTTGCACAGAAAGGGTGTTAGCTAAACCCTCTTCTAAAATTTGATTTAAAGCTCCTTCTAATGGTTCCCACATTAATCTATGACATCTTGTATTGCCAAGAATAGGCATTCTTTTTACTTGAATGTTCTCCTCACGCCACGATGGCTCAGTAGTTATCCATGTACCATCTCTTTCTTTGATTTGAAAATCTCCAAACATTTCCTTTACCAATGCAGTAGGTAAGACCCAATTCTTGTTTGGTGTACTTTTTTTGTATGTAAATTTGACTCTTTTATATTTAATATTTTTGTGAAGCTCAATAAAGTAGTTTTCATTTATTTTTGAGTCCCAAATAATAGCTTGAATATTTCTAAAAATTCCTAATTTGAAACCAATTTCTTTATTAACTACACCTTCAAACCAACCTAACTCAGAATCTTTGATAATCATTCCTACTTCTAATTCAAGTGGAGCTGAGTTCATGCCAATTAAATTTACTTTGTCATTTACTGTGAGACCATATCTTTCTGCAGTTAAAGTTGAAACAACTAGTTTATTATCTTTAATTACCTGAGCTACTTCATCATCATAAAAGTAATTAACTGAAGAAGACTCGATTGTTTTTAATGAAATGTTATATAGATAATTCTCTAATGATGATAGTTTGTTTACTCCATCTGTTGATTGAACTGATTCTAAGCCAACATTAGCTCTTCCAATGAATGTTAGGTTGCTTTCTAAATTTTTTGCACTTTCTATAATTTGATTAGTGACACTAAAGAAAAGGCTTCCCGATTGGGATATTGTAATAACATCATAATTTTCAATTTTATTTTTGGTGTATGCAGGTTCTGATTCATGATAAGTAACTGGCAATATCAAAAAATTAATTAAAGCTGCTGTTGCAATTGTTGAAAGCATATAAATAATCTTAATTTTTTTTTAAATTTACATATATTTAACATTGATAAATACATGTAAATTATTTTTGACGTTAATCTATATCCTTATGAAACTTTTAACAAATTTTTTTTCATCCGCTGCTACTAAATTTCCAGTATTAACAATTATTGTAATTCTTGGAATTACAGGTTTCTTTGGCTACATGACTACACAAGCGGAAGAACTTGATACTGGTTTTGGAGGAGAATTAGAAACTCCTGAAATTGAAGCACAAGGAAAATTATCTGATTATTTTGGTGGTTCAGGTACTCAAAGTGTTCTTCAATTAGTTTTTGAGGGTGAAGACGTTTTAACTGTTGAAGGTTATGAGGCCTATTTATCTGCTGTGGAAGTTATCGAAAAAAGTGAAATATACAAATATCTAGTAAATGATCCTAATCAGGGATTAGTTCAAGGGTTTTTCGCACCTATCGATGTTGCAAGGGCTTTTAATCCTGCACTTGACGTAAGCAGTCTTACTAATGAACAATTTAAACAATTATATAAAGGCACTTCGACCCAAATGCCTCCAGAATTTCAACAATTTGCATCTGCACTTTTATCAAGTTCATACAATGAAGAAGAAGTAACAGCAACAGCTGGTTTAGGAATAATTACAATAAACTCTGCGTTAATTGGTGCTGAGTTTGGGTTTGAGGGAGTCTTTGTTGAGCAACCTAGAATGGAAGTTGCATTAAATAAAGAATTAATACAACTAAGTGAAGATTTTGAAAATATTGATTTAGCCGGTTTTTCCCTCTCTTTGTTATTTGGAGATGAACAGGATGACTTCTTACAAGAAGTTGCACAGCTTTTTGGTGCTGCTTTTGCGATTATATTTTTTGTTCTTGCATTTATATTTTTTATAAAACCAACAAAAACTTTTGGATTATTCAAATCTTCAAGACGTACTTTGGCTGACATTTTTAATAGCTTAGCTGCAATTTTGCTTGCAATTTTATGGATGCAGGGAATAGGAGTTGTATTGGGGCCAGGATATTTAGATATAATTGGAGCGCCTAACCAACTATCGCAAATTTCAACAATTATCATTCTTGGTTTAGGTGTTGATTACGCAATTCATTTCACCGGTAGGTACAGAGAAGAACTTGGTTTGAAAAATTCAGTCACTCAATCTGCATCTACAACTTTAAGTTCTGTGGGGATTGCTTTAACGCTTGCTACATTAGGAACAATGGTTGGCTTTCTTACGAATATTGTTTCTCCATTAACTCAATTGCAGGACTTCGGAATAACAACTGCACTTGGAATATTTTATGCATTTGTACTTGTAATGACATTAGTTCCAGCAATAAGAACGTTGCTTGATAAAAGATTAGAAAAAAAGAATAAAATCGATACAGATGCTTTTGCATCATCTGGCGAAAAATTATTTAATAAAATATCTGCATCTACATCTATTATTCCTAAAAAGTTAAAGTTAGTCGCAGTTATCTTAATTGTAGGAATTGGTGGCTATGGGTACTATGGATTTACAAATATATCAACCGTTTTTAATTTTACAGATTTTTTACCCTCTGATAATCCAACTGTAAAAACTTTTAATACACTACAAGATGAATTTGGTGGGGGATTTGGAGAGACAACTAGTGTTTTGATTGAAACAGACAATGTAGCTACACCTGAAATTCACAATGCTTTGATTGATTCTTTAAATAACCTTTCTGATGTTGATAATGTTTTAGTTTTTGCTGGTAATGCAGCAGCTGAATCTGTAGTTGGAAAACTTGGAGCAATGCTTGCTCCGCCATCTGCAAGTCCACAAGCGCCACCACCAATGCCCGATATGGCTTTAATTGGACAGCTTAATGGATATGGAGTTCAAATAATGAACGGACAAGGATTAGATGCTTTGAGAGTCAGTGATTCTGGAAATGTTGAGGGTCTATACAATTATCTTTTAAAGACAGATTACGATTTATTTAGTACCAGTCTTTATGTTGATGAAACAAGTTCTATTTCAGCAATGCAGGTCAGAATAACTACTTCTGCAGGTACTTCTGGTGCGGCTCAGATTAGAGACGATTTATATATTGCTTTTAAACCACTTTCAGATTTAGGAGTATTTGTCGGAGTAACTTCGGATAATATTGTTACTGAAAGTGTAAATGAATTAATTAATTCATCTCAGTTTCAATCTTTAGTGTTTGCTATATTAGCTTCTATGGCGTTCCTTGTTTTGTACTACTTAATAGATATGAGAAGACCATTCCTTGGTGTAATAACAGTTTTACCAGTAGCAGCAATTGTTTTAGGCACTTATCTCGGAATGTACTTATTAGATATACCATTAAACCCAGTTACCTCAACTTTATCTGGATTAGCGATTGGTATAGGTGTTCCTTTTGTTATTCACGTTACAAATAGATTTAGGGAAACAATTGCTACCGGTACAGAGCCTATTGAAGCAATTCGCACGACTTTAAAGACTACAGGTGGGTCATTGTTTGGAAGTGCATTTACTACGATGGCAGGTTTTGGAATCCTTACAACATCCTCTTTAGTTCCTTTTCAACAAATGGGAACAGTAATACTGGTATCCATAGGTTTTGCACTAATCGCTTCATTAACAATACTTCCAACATTTTTGGTTTTGTGGGCAAATTATCATAATAAAAAAATAGCTAAATCTTTATAATTAACTTTATTAATATTATTTAAGTGAAAGTTTCTGAACTTCTTAATCTTGTTGATAGCTTAGTTCCACTTGAGTATGCATTTGAAGAAGATTTTGTCGGTATAACAATAGGCTCTGAAGAAAGTGAAGTAAAAGGTATTGTTATAGGTCATGAATTAGATAGATCATTATTGAAATTCTGTATAGATAAAAATATTAACACGGTTATTTCTTATCACCCACCGTCTTTTAAAAAAATAATTGAAGATGATAATACCGAAACTATGCTCCCAGAAATTATAACTAAAGAATTTATGGATAATTCAGTAAATGTAATTACATTGCATACTGCCCAGGATGTTTGCGAAGGAGGTAATGCTGATACTTTAGTTGAAATATTTAATTTAAAAAACACCAAAAACTTTGCTCACACTTTTGGTAATTTTGGTGCTGGACGCATAGGCGAAATTAATGGTTTATCAAATTATGGATTCAAGAAACTTGTTGAGAATAAATTAAACACAAGCTCAATAAGGACAAATGAATATTTTGATAAGCTCAACGAAATAAAAAAAATAGCAATTCTTCCAGGATCAGGTACTCAATTTATTGACGAGATTTTAGAAGAAGTAGATGTGTTTGTTACCGGAGATATTTCACACAGATATCTATTAAAAGCAGATGACGCAAGTATGGGACTACTTCAAGTTGGTCATATAACAACTGAAATTCCAGGCATGAAAAAGTTTGTTGAAAACTTAAATAAAGCTTTAAATCAAGAATTAGAGTATTTGTATAAAGATTTTTATGAATGAGCCATTTCTACTAAGTAACTTAATTGAATTACAAGAATTAGATAATGAAATATTTAAGTTAATTTCTGAAAAATCAGAAGGGACAACAGTAAAAGAGCTTAAAACTCACGAGATAGAATTCAAAAAGCTACAAAACGATAAACAAAATATTGAAAATGAATTGCAACTGTATTTTGATGCAAAGAATCATATAGAAAAAAGCGTTTCAGAATCACAGTTAAAAATTGCAACAATAAATGAAAAATTAAACACTAATCTAGATGCATCTGAATTACAAAATTACAATTTACAAAAGCAAAATTTTGAAAAAAATTTGTTAGATTATGAAAAATCTTTAAATGAACTAAACGAAGAAAATTCTGATGAGTTAGAGAGAATTAATAAAATAGATCAATCATTAGAGAGTTTAAAACCAACACTCTTAAGTTTATCTAAAACACTTCAAAACGAATGGAGAGACATTGATCTAAAAATTGGAAAATACGAAGATGAAAAAAAATTATTATTAAGTAGCTTTCCTAAAGAAATTTTCGACTTGTATGATGATTTAAAATCAAAAGGTGTTGAAGTTATAGCTGCTTACAAAAGGGAAAATCAATGTGGTTGCTGTGGTGTTGATCTCACTTCAAATGAAATGTATGAAATTATGAACTCTAGCTTTCAACAATGTCCATATTGCATGGGAGTTGTAATCTAATGTACAAAATATATTGTGATGGTGCTTCGAGATCTAATCCGGGAGCAGCGTCTATAGGTATCTCAATCCAAAATAATGAACAAGAAGTTGACACTATTGCAAAGAAGATTGGTGTAGCCACAAACAATGTTGCTGAGTATGAAGGTTTAAGGACTGCTTTAGATTATTGTGACAAAAATAATTTAAAAGATGTACAGATTTACTTAGATTCTTTACTTGTTGTACAGCAGGTAAATGGAAAGTATAAAGTTAAATCAAAAAATTTAAAGGATTTATACAATCAATGCACTGATTTAATAAAAAAAATTGATAATCTTGAAATTTACCATGTACCTAGAGAGCAAAATAAACGAGCAGATGAACTTGCTAATATTGCTTTAGATTCATGATTTTATTTTGGACTAGCGGTCTATCTATATATCTTTTTCTTTACATATTTAAAGATAAAAATGCTGACTTAAGATTTATTATCTTTGGTAGTTTATTTCCCGTTATATTTGACTCAATTTTATATTTTTTTGGATTTACAAATCAAAATGAATACATAGGGCACAGTATATTTTTCATGGTTAGCTTATTTTTTATTTTTATGATTGCCACAAAGAGGGGAAGTTTATTTAGAGCAAATTCTTTATTATTCTCAATAGGTTCATTTTTCTATTTAGTACTTAGCTTTACATGGTTAAATCAAAGCATAATTCTTTATCCACTATTTCAAAATTCAGAAGAAATATTTTCGTTAGCTAAAAATTACAAAACAGCACTTGGAGGGATAGGGATTTTGTATTTATTTTTTAAATTTAGAAATATTCAAATATTAAAAGAATTTATAAATACCGGTAAGTTTACTTATTAGAAATAAACATATTTACAGAAACTAAAGTTAGGAATATTCCAAAACTTATACTCAATGTATCACGAGGAATAATACTAAAAGCTAAACTACCTCCAATTACTGAACCTATTACACCAAATATTCCAACTATTAAACCAATTTTAAGTAAATTATTTTCTTTACGAATCTTAGTTGCAGCAGCGGTAAGGGCAGTAGGAATCGTTGTCAACAGTGAAATCCCTTGTGCAATAATTTGTTCAAAACCACCGAAAAAAATTAACATTGGTATTCTAATTATTCCTCCACCAATACCTAAAAGTCCAGATCCAACCCCAGAAACAAAACCAATAAAAAAATATAAGACTATATTGTCCTCATAAGTTGCGGTGATAGTTGTTGAAAAAATTATTCTATATGCAGATGCAATCAGTAAAACAGAAAATAATTTTTTAAGTAATTGAGTATTTATTTTTGCAGTTAGTTTACTGCCAAAATATCCTCCAATTATTCCACCAATAATTATTATTAAAATTTCAAATACTAAGTTTGTTCCGCTAGAAAAATCATTAAAAATGTACGTAATGCTACTTCCTGTTGCAACAAAAACAACGGCTAAAGAGGAAACACCAGTATTGGTTTTAAAATCAGTTTTTGTTAAGTAGGTTAAAAGAGGTACGAAAACAACCCCTCCACCTATGCCTAATATTCCAGAAAGTAATCCTCCAATTGAACCAATTAGAAAATATTTAATCACTTAATTTCGCAATTTAGGCAAAAGCTCTTTACCAAGTAGTTTGATTGTTTCTTCTTGGTTAATAGAAGAAATTTGTATTGTAACTATATCAGAATCAAATTCATTAACTAATGGACTATAAATATTTACTAAATCATCAATAGTTGAAGCTTTTGAAAATTTACCCATGATTTCTTCTTTTGGAAAACTGTCTGCCTCAATTCTCAAGGCCTCAGGATCAAGCTGCTGCAGCCTACTTGGTGCTCTTAAACCTCTCCATGATCGAAGTGCTGTCCAAGCGTCATCATCATTATCAGCGAACATAGTCCACCTATAAGTGTGAATTGATAAATTTTCTTTTTTTAATTCTTTTGATCTCTGCTTTGCAGGATCTATTACTCTTTCATATGAGTCTTTGGGGTCTTTTACGCTTATCATGAGTCCATCGGCATATTCAGCTGCTACTTTTGCAGACTTAGGTCCACCAGCTGCTAGCCAAATGGGGATATTTCCGTGAGGAGGTGAGTACAATTTTGCTTTTTCTGTTGTGTAGTATTCTCCGTTAAAGTCTAATTTTTCTCCATCTAGCAATCTACGTATTATGGTCAAGGCTTCTATAAGTCTATTTTTTCTTTCTTCGTATTTTGGAAAATTATAACCCAACGGCCCCTCGTTAATATTTTCTCCTGTGCCTACACCTAAATGAAAAGTAGAGGGTGAAAGTCTATCCACTGTCGCAGCTGCTTGAGCAATTACACCAGGATGAATTCTCCAAAGTGGGGTAGTGACTCCTGTACCAAGATCTAATTCTGGAAGTTTATTTGCCAAAGCTCCTAGAGTTGTCCATGTAAAATTAGAAGCTGAATAATCATCAACCCAGGGATGAAAATGTTCTGAAATAGTTAACATATCAAATCCTGCTTCTCTTGCAATCTCAGCATGCTTTATCAAATCTTCAGGTTGCCATTGTTCAGATCCTAGAAAGTAAGAAAATTTTGTCATTTACATATATTAGTTAAAGGCTATTTTTAGGTGAGTGCCCCCGAAGGGGCACTCATGATTTTGTGAAACTATAAGCCGGATTCTGTATATGTTTGCACATACGATAATCATCCATCTTGTATATTTGTTACCAAATATATCTAGCTACTTACCCGCAATTATCAGCCGAGTCAGCTAATTGCTTCTTAGTATTGCTCCTAGAGGGGTTTACAAGCTTGTTTAATTACTTAAACAACTGGTGGTCTCTTACACCACCTTTTCACCCTTACTTATCACAGATAAGCGGTTTGTTTTCTGTTGCACTTTCCGTCAATTACTTGCCTGGGAGTTACCCAGCTCTATAACTCTGTGGAGTCCGGACTTTCCTCGATAAATCGCGATTATCCATTTCACAGAAATAATAATAATTCTTAATTGGTTAGATGTGAATAATTATTTATTATTTCTTGAAAATCATTTATTGATATTGGTCCAATATATTTTTTAATAACCTCACCATTTTTTACAATGTGTGTTTCAGGCACACCAAATACACCAGAGTATATTGCTACTTTACTATTTTCCTCGACAATATAGTTGATATTTCCAGTTCCATACTCCGTAATAAATTTAAGAGCATTTTCTCTGCTGTCTTGAAAAGATAACATAAATACACTATCTTCAAACCCTTTAGTTTTAGATAATTCAATTAAAAAAGGATGTTCTTCAATACACTCTAAACACCATGAAGCCCAATAATTAATAATAAAAAAATTTTTGTTTGAAATGTCAATATTTTCGTTTGTATCTAAAGTTTTTAAATTTTTTAGATCTGATGGTTCTATAAATATATTTTGATCAACTGTATTAGGACTGCAAAAAGAAAATAATAGAATGATTATAAAAATTTTAATTTTCATATATTAATAATATTTCCTCAATAATTTCTAAGTCTTCATTAGATAAAATTGGATTAGTTTTTAAAAGGCTTAATATTTCATAACCCTCTTTTCTTGTATCTTCTTGCTGAATGAGAATAATTCCAAAGTAAGTCTTTGCTAACAGTGAATCTGGTGACAGCGATAGGGCTTCTTCTATATAATTTAAGGAGGTTTCAGTATCACCCGAATCATGAACCATCCAACCTATTTGCGATAAAGCTAAACTTTTTAGTTCTATATCTTCTGAATTTTGGGCCACATACATGAAATGAGGAAGCGCGCTTGAGTAATCAAACTCTTCAAAATACCTGTTTGCAAGTGCAATTCTCATAGGAAAAATATCAGGATTTAGTTCAATGACTTTTTCCATTTCTGCATTTGATACATTATCAAGATTTGTAGATACGTTTTGAATTTCAGATGTGTTTTCACTAAGATTCAAAAACAGAAATAAAGGGAATATTATTATAAAAATTCCTGCGTAAAGCCATTTATTTTTTAGCATATAACTTCCTTACAAACATGAATATAAAGACCGATATTATTAATAATGGAATCAAAAGTATTTCTAAATTCCGATTTATAGGATTTGTAATTATTCTTTCTCCGTATCTTGATACCCAAAAATTATAAATTTCATCATCAGTCAACCCGTTGTTGATTTGCTCAAGAAGAATCGCACCCATGTCATCAGCATATTCTGAGGGAGAATCAAATACAGTTTCACCTTGGCAAACAGGGCATAATAGAGACTTACTCCACTGCTCATATCTGGACTCATTGTCTGGAAATATACTTGGCAATGCTGTTAAAGAAATTAATAAAACAAAAGTTAAAAATTTATTTTTCATATTTTTTTAATCTAGGTAGAAAAGAAATACTTGATATAAATAATCCAATCCACATTATAAAAATTCCATAATTATTTCTAACAATTAGTTTGTAACTATTCTCATCAATGAATTTAACGGTTATATATATATCATTTAGGAAAGTTCTAAATACTGCTGGAGAACTTATAGCTTGCTGTGAAGAGTTTTTAAAAATATTAAGCGATGTGAATTTTGTAGTGCTTTGGTTTGATATTGGGAGTTTGATTACATTTTTTTCTGGCAAACTTTCTTCAATTGAGTCATAGACGAAGTATGTTTGATTGTTGAAACTAAATTCTTCAAATGAATTAATTTCTTTTTCTGTTGAGTAGCTTTGACTTACATTCAAAATTATTCCCAAAGAAAAAATTGCAATTCCTAAATGAGCTATTTGACCTGTCCAATATGAGATATTAGTTTTTTGGCCTCTAAAGTTTTTGTAGAAATTTTTAAATGTTAGAACAATCAACAAAACCGAAATAGCTACTGTAACTACTAATACGTAAGAATTATTTAAATACAACAATATAAAAACACTAAGAATTAATGAACTATTTATTAAATTATTATTTTCATCTGTCCATTTTTTAAAGTTTAAATTTTTTATTGGGAGTTTTATTGAGAAGATCATTAGCCCCAATAAAATCAACAATAGAGGACCCACTATTACATCGTAATAGGACCTTCCAATAGTAATTTGTCGATCATATAAAGTTTCGTAAATTAATGGAAATATAGTACCTATAAAAACAACTAAAGCTGCAGAAAATAGAAATATATTGTTGTAAACAAAAAAACCTGATTTTCCAAACCAATTATCAATTTTCTTTGATTTAGAGAAGTAATCTATATTCTTTGAACCTATAACAATAAAAATCAAAGAAAATAACAACATTCCAAATAATAAATATGTACCAATATTTCCGTTAGAAAATGCATGCACGGATATAAGAACTCCAGAACGAGTAATGAACGTACCAAAAATTGTTGATAAAAACATTAGGCCAACAAGAATATAATTCCAATTTAAAAGTGTATTTTGAGATTTTTGTATTTTTGCAGAATGGAGAAAAGCAGTAGCGAGTAGCCATGGTATAAACGAGACGTTCTCTACTGGATCCCATGCCCAATAACCACCCCAACCTAATACTTCATATGACCATGCTGCACCTAGGGTGATACCAATCGTTAAAAAAAGCCATGGAATATAAGTCGTTTTTTCGGCAACTTCAACCCAGTCATTAGATCTACCTTGTTTTGAATATAGCCTGCCTGTTGCAGCTACAAATGGCATTGTCATCCCTACATAGCCCACGTACAACATAGGTGGATGAATAGCCATGAGGGGATGATTTTGAAGTAATGGATTGGGCCCTCGACCGATACTACTGGTGACTAATTCTTGAAAGGGCAGAATAGTTGAATTACTACAACCAATAGCTGCAAGTTCTATACAGCCTGCAAACGGAGAAGAGCTAAAAACTGTATATCCAACAAAAAATATCATAATTAATGAAAATATTTTTATATCTAGATCAGACGATGTATTTTTATATAGTTTGAGATAAAGATACATAAATAAACTTAAACAAAGATTCCACAATAATATTGATCCATCTAAAGACCCCCAAAGAGAAGCAAATTTATACAGGGGCGGTGTTGATTTTGCTGAATAATTTGCAATATACGATACAGAAAAGTCATTTAAAAAAAGACCAACTTCAAGTAAACAAAATAAGAATATTTGAATAAATAAATTTATTCTTACAAGTATTTCCGTGTAATACTTTTTTTTATTAAAAAATAGAATTACTAGTAGAGAAAAGCTAATCCAGCTAAAAACAATACCTATGCTAGAAATCATTCTGAATAATTTTCAACATTGTATGTCTCACCATCGCTAGAAACATATTCGTTATCGTGTTTTACTAACATGTCGTCTGCATAAAAAGTATCATCATTCAAAGTTCCATCAAGAATTACCCCCATATTTTCTTGGAATAAATCTGGTACAAAACCATCAAATATTATTTCAATATCTTTATTACCATCTGTAATTGTAAAAATAGTAAATCCACCATCTTTTGATATTGAATCTTCAACTACAAAACCACCTAATTTTATTCTTTCACTATCCGAAATATTGATTTCAAGTGTCTCTGAAGTTGTATAGTAATAAATCGTATTTCTCGAAGCAATTATAGTACTTGCATATATAATAAGTCCTATGCCCAAAAGGACAATAATAAAATTTTTTTTCACTCTACTTAAATTTTAGCTCTTGATTTAGGATTTAAATAATCGTCCCACAATATATCATTGGTAATTCTGAATTTTTTTGTTAAAAAGACATGGACAAGAGTTACCAATAAAACACTAAGCAATAGCGTAACAAGTATATCGGTGGACATCGGAGCGTCTCCTGACGCTACAGTTTCTTGACTTAAAATACTTGCTTGTTGGTGAACTGATCTCCACCAAATTACACTAAAGTGCAATATTGGAATTTGAATTACTCCGAAAATTCCAATGAATGATGAATTTCTTGCAGTCTTTGCAAGATCTTTGTTAAATTGTCTAGAAGCTATGTACCCAAGGTAAACCAATAATAAAATCGCTGTTAAGTTGAGTCTTGCATCGCCCCAAACCCACCATGTTCCCCAGGTCTGTTTACCCCAGTAAGAACCTGCAAGCAAAGTAACAACAGTAAATACAACACCAGATTTTGCATTAGCCATTGCTAATGAATCATATTTATTTTTTTTAGTAAAGAAATAAAGAACAGAATATAAAAAAGTTAACGTGTACCCAAGATAAGCAACCCAAACAGTAGGTACATGAATGTACAAAAGTTTAGAGTATACTCCTTGAGTTACATCATAGGGTCCAAAGAAGGACAAGCCTAACCAAACAATTAATGGGCCATATAACATCATTTTGTACTCCTTAAATAAAAGTTAGTAAATGCATAAATTGTTAATGTAATACCTAAATACATCAATAAGTAAATATTACTAATTTCCTGATTTACACCTAACCAAAGTGGAGCAATCAATATTGCAAAGCCAATGTAAATTGGAACAATTAAAGTAAATTGTACAAATCTGTTACTGAAGCTTGTAAAAACCTGAAAAAATAAATTTATCATAATTGCATTCAAACAAAAAAATAATACTGCCAAGCATATATGTATGAAAGATGAATTGATGGAAGTATTTGTAAACCCAGAAAAAAGAATTAATAAAAGAATAAGTTGTGGGTAAAATATTCCAATCTCTGCAATTGTTTTACTGTAAAAATAATCTACTTTTTTAATTGATCCAAAATTCAACTCTTTAATCAACTTCTGCTCATCTATTGGATTTCTAATTGAAAATAATGTTGTAAAAATTATTAAAAATAAAAGTTCAACAATTAAAAATATATCATTATCGACACGGAATCTATTTTCTGACAAAATAGGGAATACAATTATCAAAACACACATAGTTGGTGTAATTAAAAATAAAGAAGTATTGTTTCTAAATTCCATAGTTAATTCTTTCTTGATAATGTATTTTTTAATCATTAAGGTTTATGGTACTTTCAATGCTTTGTAGGGCATTTATGCTTTCCTGGCTAGACAAGATTGTAGTTTTGCTTTCAGATTCTCTTTGACTAAGCAAATCCATTAAAAGTTTTGTTCCACTTTCATCAAGATAAACTTTTGGTTCATCAATACAAAGAGCATCAGGATTTTTGATATCTGCGATTGCAATTTCGCTCCTTTTAATCATTCCACTTGAAAAATTATCAATCAAGTCATCCTTAAAATCATATAGCTCATATTTGTGCAGTATATTATTGACATCACTCATACTGAGATTTTCATTGTGAAGAAAATAATTAATATTTTCGATTAAGGACATTTTTGGTACTAGAGATGGTGTTGAACCAATTTCCATTATTGAATTGTTCCCTCTTTCAATCTCTGACTTAAAAGTATTTCCTATAAAGTTATTGCTAATACACATAACTAGGGTTGTTTTTCCAGATCCATTTTTACCAATAATTTCGTAATTTTTTGACAATTCTAAATTAATATTTTTATTGCTTATGACAAGCTGATTCCCATATCCTAGTGATAAATTATTTGATTTGAAAAATAAACTCATTTACTTATTGTATAAGACTCTTTA
>CACOLU010000018.1 GCA_902628045.1 uncultured Candidatus Actinomarina sp.
ACTCTTATGTCAGATACTCCAATAAACTTTTTATCAGCATTCTTATAAATTGTTGAAATCGGACCATATCCGCCTATAAGTTTGTTTTCAATTGAAATTTCATGCCCTTTTTCTTTTAGACGGGATATTTCAGGTTCATTTAAAAATTCAAACTTAATATTAGAAGAAGTATTAGATCTAAAGTACTCTATGGTCCATCTAGGTTTTTCCATAATCTCCTCAAAACTACTTTCTCCAAGAATATAAGGAAGTATGGTTTGAGCAAGCAGCTGAGGTTGATAACGCCCCCCTCTAGTTCCAGTAATAAAATCTAATGAACCATCTTTAGACCATATTGTTGGGGATAAAGTATGTAAAGGCTTTTTGTTGGGACCTAAACTATTTGGATGACCTTGGATTAGATTGAATCCACATCCTCGATTGTGAAGAAAAAATCCATAACTTCCCACACCAATTCTGCTGCCAATACCATAAAAATTTGATTGAATTAATGAAATACCTAGTCCATTTTCATCAACTGCATTCATGTAAGCAGTCCCACCTCCATGAGGGTTCGGAAAATTATATTTTCCTGAAGCATTCTTGTCAAAAAGACTTACTTTATCTCTGATATATTGATCATCAGTACCTAAAAATTTTTGATCATTTCCTTGATAATCATAGGTAATATTGTCCCTGTCTGATGCAAAAATTCTATAAGACTCAATTAATGTGTGTAGATAGTCATCTTTATTATTTATTATTTCAAAACCTTTTAGAGTACTTAGAGTTAAGTATCCTTGTGTACTCGGCGGGCTAGTCCAACCATCGTATCCATAAATCTTTTGATGAAGTGGCTCTCTCCATATAGCTTTATAAGTTGATAGATCTTCTTTAGTTATAAAACCTTTTACAGAATTAGAAATCTCTGTGGCAATTTCACCATTATAAAAATATTCGAGTCCGTGCTCTTTTAATAACTCTAGAGTCTTTCCAAGCTGAGGCCTTCTGATAAAAGTATCAATACTATAGGGTTGATTATCCCTGTAAAATGAATACCCAGAGCTTTGTCCGCTTAATTCTTCACTATGAATATTTAGAGAATTAAATAACTCTTTACTTATTCTGAATCCTTCATGGCAGAGGTTTATTCCAATATCTAAAATATCTTCAATTGAAATATTTCCATACTTATAACTTAACTCCCTCCATCCTGCAACAGCACCTGGAACAGTTACTGATAAAGGGTGATTTAAAGGTATATGTTCATAATTTGACAGTAAGCCTTGCTCAACATTGCTACCTGAATAACCAGATGCATCAAGAAATTCTGGTTTATTTTTACCTGGGACCCAAATAAGTGCAAATAAGTCACCTCCAATACCGCAAGTTTCTGGGGCAACTATTCCCTGGATGAGATTTGTCAATATTGCTGCATCTACTGCATTGCCACCCTTGTTAAAAATTGTTGAACCAATTTCTGTTGATAAGTAATGTGGAGAAACAATTACATTGTTCATGTGTTCAATTATAAAGAAAATTTTTAATTTATTTGTCACAGAAAGTTACTTGTATAAATCGAAAGGTTATAAAATAAGTAAGCAATTAAGGAGATAAATGAAAGATATAAATGCTCAAGAATATAACGAATTATTAAGTTCTGAAGCACCAGTTGTAATTGATTTTCATGCTACATGGTGTGGTCCCTGTAAAGTTTTAAGCCCTATTTTAGAAGAACTCTCAAGTGAAGTTGATGGAGTAGAGTTTGTAAAGCTTGATGTTGACCAACATCCAGAAATTGCTGGAGCAAATGGTGTTATGGGCGTGCCGACAGTTGTAATGCTAAAAGGCGGAGAAGTTAAAGAAAGATTCGTAGGCGTGCAACCAAAAGAAGTTATAAAAGAAAAAGTCTCAGCACTAATTTAATTTGCTCAAGTTAATTCTTTTTTTCCAAATAGTTTTACTAACCCTTTTTTTAGGGGCCGGATATCTTTTGTATTCAGAGTTACAAACTTTGTCTTCTGAAGTTGATAATGCTTTAGTAGTTATCGCCGATATCCAATCTCTGTTACCTAAGTTAGAGGTTGCTGTTGATATAGTAATTTCACTTGAGACAGCTTTTCAAAGCTTGGCAGGAATAAGTGACGTATTAACTTTGTTATTAGACCCACTTCAAGGAAATTCATAAAATGAAAATTGATTTTTATACTACTGACTGGTGTGGAGACTGTGTAAGGTCAAAAGCTCTATTAAAAAAATTAAATGTTAATTTTAATGAGATCAATGTTGATACAAATCAAGAAGCAAATGAATATATCAAATCTCTACAAGTTAATCAAAGAAGAATACCTACTATTGTTTTTGAGGATGGTTCTTTTTTGGTTGAACCATCAGATATTGATCTTGAAAATAAACTAAAAGAGTTGAATTACATCTGATAATCTTTGTTAAATCTTTTTTAATTGGTCGTAAGATATTCTAACTTATATAAAATGGCTTTAAAGAAATTAGAAATCATACAATGAAAATACTTATTTGCGACACAATGAATAGCAAAGTTTTAAAAGAACTACACTCACTTGGTGAATGCATCGACATTTCTTCATCTGAATCTAAAGATCAAGACTTAGTTACAGAAATTAATGATGCTGAAATTGTAGTTGTAAGAAGTTCTACTAAATTAACAAAAGAAATAATTGAAAAAGGAGATTGTCTAAAAATAATTGCGAGGTGTGGGGTAGGAGTTGACAATATTGATATAGAGTATGCAAAATCTCAGAATATCAAAGTGACCAATTCACCATCAGCCAATTTAAATTCTGTTGTTGAGCTCACTGTAGCTCTAATTATCAGTGCTGCGAGAAAACTTAGTCTTTCAGATAGTCATTTAAAAGATGGAAAGTGGGATCGAAAAGAGTTTATTGGAATGGAATTATCTGGAAAACAACTTGGAATTGTAGGATTTGGAAAAGCAGGACGTTTAGTATCTAAGATAATGAAAAGTCTAGGTATGACAATTGCTTTTTATGATCCTTATATAGAAGATTGGGATGGACCTGAAAAAAGATTAGAACTAGATGAATTATTGATTACTTCAGATGTAATTTCAATACATGTAATTAAAACTAAAGAAACAGTAAATCTAATTTCACAAGAAAAACTTGATTTACTTAAAAACAGCGCAATATTAGTAAATACCTCAAGAGGTGGAGTTGTAGACGAAGATTATTTAGTTGAACTTTTAAAATTAAAGAAAATATTTGGCGCTGGTCTCGATGTTTATTCAGAAGAACCACCGCAAAATGTTGACAATTTTGAAGATATTAATTTAATCACTACTCCACACATAGGAGCATCTACAAATGAGGCTCAATTAAAAGCTGGTATAGATACTGTAGAAAATATAAAAAAAATATTAGCTGGCGATGATTCAGTAGCTCTTTAAATTTTTAAAAAATCTGTTGTATTAGTTTTAAAAAAATACAATAATGAAAATACGAATTAGTTGTTTAGGCTGGCACCAATAACTTTTTCTTATTTGTTGAATTTACTTTTTAATGTTTCGTAGGCAGGCCATCCATACGGCATACATCCATCAGTTCCTTTACTTTGTTGCATCATAACAGGTGCTATAGCTCCTTCTTTAGGACAACCTACATGTCCCCACCCAAGAATATGGCCAGTTTCATGATTAATAAGGTAGATTCTATAGGTCTCCATATCTTTTTTAAAATCTACCGCACCTTCCTGCCATCTATAAAAATTAAGGACAATATTTTCATCTTTTCTACATGAGAAAATGCTATTAGTTTCAATTGGTGCGCATAATTCATCAGTTTTTTCAGGGGAAGCAAAGATGTAGACGTAGTCACTATCTTCAACACTGGTTAACTGAAAAGATTTTCCAGTAACATTTGACCAGCCAAGGTCGTTATTTAATAAAAGAAACAAAAGATTTTTAATACATAATGGATCAAGACCAAGTGAAGGTTCTATTTTGACTGCATAATTAAATTTTTTCGTATCTCTTGAGTTTATACTGTCAGGTATTATCCATTCCTTCTCAGGGTCTTCTTGGATTAGGGTTGAGTCTATACAGCCATTTTTTAAATCAGATGTGCCAATATTTTTTGAATTATTTATTACAGTATCGTCAAGAAATATTGCAGTTGTAGATCCGTCTTGAGTACTTTTTATATTAAGAACACTTGTTACTTCTATCAATTTTTCATTCCAAACAGCAAGTTCGGATTTAATACCTAAAGATTCAAGTAAGTCTTCAATATCTTCATCGTTTAAATTTTGATAATTTGACATAAAATAATTTTGAGCATATTCATAATGTGATACATAAGTAGAACTTTTCTGATCTATTTTACTCAGAATAGTTAACCATTCATCAAGGCAATTTGCAGTAAGGCTAAACCATGATCCAAACTTTATACAATCATCGCTTATTGTGAGAAGCTCTTTGTCTATAAACTCTCCTAAGCTTTCATCTAGTTTATTAAATCGATCGATCTCGTTTTGTTGCTTGATGGTTGTTGTGGTTACTGTAGTTTCAACAATTGGTTTTTCGGTTTGTTGATTTAGTGAGGAATCTAAAAACCTAAAAGCAAAAAAACTTATTCCAAGCAAACTTATAAGTAAAACGGAGGATTTTATTGTTTGATTCATAAAACTAATGTTAAAAGGATATTACTTACGAATAAAGGAAATTATTTTTTGTATCCTTTTTCATCAATAAAATCTTCAGGTTCTAATCCAAGTCCATCAGCGACTCTATTTATGTAATTAAAATATGATATTACCTGAACTATTTCGGATATTGCTTTATCATCAAAATTATTATTTTTTAAACCTTTGTAATCATTTTCGGTAATTTCTCCAGGGGTTAATGTTAATTTTTCAGCAAAAATACATAAAGCGATTTGTTCTTTTGTTAAGCTGCTGGTCTTCCAATTATTAGCAATTTCATCAACTAATTTTTGGTCTTTTGTCTCCGACCGGAGATCATATAAATGAGCGCGTATTCAGTACTCACATTCATTTGAAATCGAAGTTACTACTGCTAGTAGTTCTCTATCAAATCGAGAGATTTCTAAATTTCCAAACATAGTCGAATTGTATAATCGCATTGAATCTCTCAAGATTTCTGGAGTCTGAGATTGAATGGTAAGCACGTTCCAAATTCTTCCGGCTCTTCTAATACCTTTCTCGTACTCTTTCTTGAGAAGGCCAGTAGAGTCCTGGAATTTGAACAACTTAATAAATGCCATATTAATAATTTTTACTTAAAATAAGGATGTATGCAACTTCCAAATGAACTTAAACAAGCAATCGATAACAATGCTTTTTGTGCATTAGCAACCAAAATCAATGAAAAAGAAATACAGAATCATCTAATGTGGATTGATTACAAAGAAGATAAAATCCTTATTAATACCGAACAGGGAAGAAAAAAAACAAAAAATATCAGACTTGAACCAAATATTTCACTTGTTATATTTCATCCAACTGACATGTATACATGTTGGGAAATAAGAGGTATTGTTGAAAAAATAGTTCAAGACACATCTGCCAATGAACACATAGATTATTTGTCAAACAGATATTCAGGGAAGCCTTACGGCAGAACAAAAGATGTTACATGGGATGAAGCAGGATTTACATCACGAGAAATATGGGAAATTGAAGTTAGCAAAGTTACATCAATGGTTAGCAGAGCTCAAGAAAAATCAGTTTCGGAGTAAAACTTTAAATAAGGATTCATCTCAAAAGACTCTTGATCACTTCCAAGAAATTCTTTAATTAAATTTTCTGCATTAAGCGAAATATCTCCACCTCTAGAGTCAATGTGTCCAGATTTTCTAAATAAATCCTCTGGAATTTTCTTCATAAATCTTTTAAAATTTTCCTCAGATATTCTTAAATATTTTGCCAGAGACAGCTCAACCTTGATTGATTGTGGGAGCACATTACAGCTAAATACATATAACGATGCAAACATTGCCCAGTCTAAGTTTGATGGTCTTCTTCCCTTTTCAAAAATAGTAAAGTCGAAATTTGGAAAGTAAGTATAGGGAGAGTACGCAAGGCCTGCTTTATCTGACAAAATTTTATATATATATCGATCTAGAAGTTTGATATCAAGGCTGGGGATATATGATTCAATACTAGTTTTACTGATTTGAAATTCACTTTCAATTGGAGAGATTTCAATTTTATTTATGACGATTTTCCCAAAATAATTTTCAATTTCGACATTTAATTCAACATTATTTGGAATGAAAATTAATCCATCATTATCAGAAGAGTCAATAATTAATGATAATTTTTCATTTAATTGAAAGCTGTTGTTATTAATTTTCATATTTATAAAATTCTAATTCTCAAGTATAATTTTAGGACTAATAAAACTGTATGGGGGTGAACTGGCTTCGACTTTGAAGTGAGTCTCTCAGTAGCGAGTCGAGGGTCCTAGGGCCTCGTTAAAAACGTAGGAAAACAATATAACTGCCAAACCTAAGTTGGCTTTAGCAGCATAAGCTGCTCGTCACCTATCGGGGTTCCCACCTCGGATAGCAATGGCGTCGAAATGTGGGATGCTTAGTTAGGATACCGACTAACTACTAAGATTTAGGTAAACCTTTCAGGCCATAGGTTCCGATAACTAGTCTGATCGTATTTTATCGGATGCACTCGGAGAAGCTGTTAGGTAGCTTGGAAGGACCGGGGTTCGACTCCCCGCACCTCCACCAATGAAAAAAGTATATACTCACGCAGTTATTGGTGCTGGTATCGTAGGTTTATCAGTTGCATTAAAACTTCAAAGTACTGGAAGTAATGTACTAGTTCTAGATAAAGAAACATCTCCTGGTAAACATCAGTCTGGAAGAAACTCAGGTGTGATTCATTCGGGAATTTACTATAAACCAAATTCATTTAAATCTAATTTATGTATCAGAGGTAGAGAACTTTTAATGGAGTTTTTAGAAGAAGAAAATATTCCATTTAGATTGGAAGGAAAAATTGTTGTTGATTCTGATTTAAGTAAATTGTCTTCTTTAAAGCAAAGAGCAACTCAATTAAATATGGAAAATGTAAAAGTTTTAGATAAGTCAGATATCTTAAGTCTTGAACCTTACTGTAAATTTGATAATGCACTTCATGTTCCACAAGCTGGCGTCGTGGATTATGGTGTTGTGACAAAAAAATTAGCTTCAAAGTTTCAAACTCTTGGGGGAACAATTGAATATTTTCAAAAAATAAAATCAATTAAAACTATTGATGATGTAAAAATTCTAGAGAGTAACAATTCTAATTTTCATGCTGAGTTTTTAATAAATTGCGCAGGATTATTTTCAGACAATATTGCAAGGTTAGATAATGTTGAACCTGAATTAAGAATTATTCCTTTTAGAGGGGAGTATTTTACAATTACTGAAGAGAAAAGCCATCTTGTAAATAACATGATTTATCCTATTGCTGATCCTGATCTTCCCTTTCTAGGAATTCATTTAACCAAAACTGTTGATAATAAAATCGAAGCAGGCCCAAACGCTGTATTAGCATTTGCTAAAGAAGGGTACGACTGGTCAAAAATTAATATTTTAGAGCTTAGTAAAACTATTTTTTACCCCGGAATGTGGAAACTTGGTAAAAAATATTTTTCAACAGGAATATCTGAAATGTATAGGTCATTAAATAAAGATGTATTTTTAAAAGAAATTTTAAAATATATTCCAGATATTACAAAAAAAGATTTAACCCCAAGAATTGCTGGAGTTCGTGCTCAAGCAGTTGGCAAAGATGGTTCATTAATTGACGATTTTGTGTTTGAAAGAAAGGCACAATCACTCCATGTTTTGAATGCACCAAGTCCTGCGGCTACAGCTTCTTTAGCTATTGGAGAACATATTGTAAAAGAGATTGGTTAGATCTTTTCACCAGTTTGAACTGACCATAATTTTGAATAGACCCCTTCAATATTTAATAATGATTCGTGATTACCTGATTCAACAACAGAGCCATTTTCTAATACGTATATGATGTCAGCATTTCTCACTGTTGAAAGCCTGTGTGCAATAACAATTACTGTTCTATCTTTCTTTAGAATATCTAGAGATCTTTGAATAGCTGCTTCAGTTTCATTGTCAACCGATGAGGTAGCTTCATCTAAAATCAAAATTTCGGGGTTTTTAAGAATTGCTCTTGCTATTGAAATTCTTTGTCTTTGTCCACCAGAAAGTTTCTGACCCCTCTCACCAACAATTGTTTTTTCCTTCTGAGGTAGATTATTTATAAATTCATCAGCTTCAGACTTTTGTGCAGCATTCCATACTTCACTTTCTGATGCACTTAAATCCCCATAGGCTATGTTCTCAATTACATTCCCTTCAAATAAAAATACATCTTGACTAACTAGACCAATCTTTTCTCTTAGCGATGAAAGTTCAATGTCTTTTAAGTTATTTGAATCGTATGATATCGAACCACTATTAATTTCGTAAAGTCTTAATAAGAGTTTTATTAAAGTAGATTTACCAGAACCAGTACTTCCAACAATCGCAGTTGTCTGGCCTGCGTTGATTGTTAAATTGACATTGTTTAATACATTAAAGTTATCAACATATGAAAATGAAACATTATTTAGTTCAATTTTATTCTCAAGCTTGCTGAACTCTATATCTCCATTACTAATTTCTGAATTTTCATTTTTGAGTGAAAATATTCTATTAAAAGATGCCATTGCTCTTTGATATAAATCAAATGTGTCGCCTAACTCTGTTAAAGGCCACAAAAGTCTCTGTGTAATAAAGAGCAGCACAGAGTATGTAGCAACTTTAATCTCTCCATCAAGAGCAAGAAACCCGCCAATTAACAAAGTAGCTGTGAATCCAAATAAAATTGCAACTCTGATAATTGGAATAAATGCCGCAGATAATTTTATTGCATGATAATTTGCACTTCTTACTTCATTTGATGAGATATCAATTCGTTCTAATTCCTTGGATTCTCTTGTAAAGCTTTTAACATTCAAAATTCCAGAAATTGAATTTGAAAGATTTGAATTTAATGTCTCTATTGTTTCTCTAATTCGTTCATATCTGCTGGCAATAGTTGAAGTGAATTTAAATGATCCAAAGATAATAATTGGTATTGGTATAAATGCGAACGTAGCAATTAGAGGTGAAATATATAAAAATGTTCCTCCAATAACAATTACAGTTGTTGCTGTTTGCAATAACTTATTAGCTCCAGTATCAAGAAATCTCTCGAGTTGATTCACATCATCATTAAGAATTGCCATTAACCTTCCAGAAGATTTATTTTCAAAATATTTCATGTCTAGGCTTAAAACATTTTCAAATGTTTCGGTTCTTAAACTATGTTCAATGTCTTGAGAAATACCTCTCCATGTAACTGCTGAGAGGTAATCGAACAAAGATTCAAGACCCCAAATTATAAATGTTAAAATGGCGAGAATTACTAGTTGCCTTCTCCTGTCAGGAATACCAAATGATGCCAAAAATGATTCATTTCCTTCAACAACAATATCAATAGCAACACCAATTAATACGGGAGGAGCAAGATCAAAAAGCTTATTTAAAATTGAGTAAACAATTCCGCGCTTGGCTTTAGTCTTTTGTTGTTGTGAATAAACAAATAAATGTTTTAAGTTACTTTGACTCATTAAATAATATTACTTAACTACTTACTAATTTTATTAATACCGTCTCTAATTTCTTTTAATAATTGCACTTCTTTTGATTCTGCAGCTACAACAGTTTCATCTTCTTCGTCATCAACCATACTTTCAAAGTGGTTATAAGCTTTTATTACGAGAAACATTACAAATGCAATAATTGTGTAATTTATAATCTCACCTAAAAAAGCTCCAAAACTTCCAGCTTGCATTCCAGAAGATGGATCTACATCTCCAAAGAGTCCTAACCTATCAAGATTTGGAAGATTAATAATTAAACCTATTAAAGGTTCGATTAATCTCTTTGTAAATACATCTACTAAAGACTTGAATGAAGCACCCATTACAAATGCAACACCAAGCTCTACAACATTTCCTCGATTTATGAAATCCCTAAATTCCTTTATCAATGTTCCTCCAATTGTTTTTATAAATAATAGAATACATGTAATCTGGAAACCTATGAGAAAATATTTATTAACTTTACTGATTTTAATTTTAATTTCATGCTCAGCTGCAGAGCCTGTAGCAGATGAAGTTTCTGTTGAATTATCCGAAACAGTAACCTCGATAAGTTCAACCACTTCTACTAGTACAACAACAACTATTGCGGTGCAAGAGCCCTTTGCTCTGGACGAGTTTGGATTAGAACTTGTTGAACCACCTACTGAAATGCAAGATCAGATAAAAGAACTAATGAAATTTGTTGAAAAATGGGTTGGATTAGAATTTACCGCAGATCCTGAATACCATTTTTATTCACTTAGTGATTATCAGGAATATAATGCGCTTTCCTACCTTGAGGACTTTGAAGAGGATTATGAGGCGGGTGAGTGGGAGAGAGCAGTCCTTTCACAAAATATGTGGGGTTTAAATAATCTAACACCAGATGAATTATTAAATCTTCAGGTTGAATTTCAAAGATGTTTTTCAGCAGGCTCGTATAACTTATTAGATAAAATTTTAAGGGTTCCAATAAAGAAAAATCAAAAAAAATTAAATCTTTACGAACAAAGTGTTGTAGTTCATGAGTTAGTCCACTCACTTCAGGGTCAGCATTTTGCTACAGACAAATGGTATGAAGAAATGGATGATTTAGACGATTTTACATACTATCCAGGTGTTGTGTCATTAATGGAGGCTCAAGCAGAGTATGTTGAGGGAAAATGGACAGGTGCCTATGATGAATATGACAGACAAACATACAATTCTCAAATTCCAAACATTACTTGTAGAGTAAGTTTGCCATCATATTTTTATATTCCAGCTGAACTGTATTACAACTTTGGACCAGTTTTGGCTAAACAGATAATCAAAAACGGCAAAATGGAGGCATTAAATACTGCTCTCTATAGATACATAAATGATGGCTTAAAAACTCTTCCAACATCTGAACAGATTTACGATCCTGAAAAATTCTTTACTGATGAAAGATATGAAGAGATATTAATAGAATCTGTCGAAGTAGAAGGTTATGCATTAGTTGATGAAGGAAGTTTAGGATCGTTAGATTTAGTTTATACAATGCAAGATAAAATAGGTCAAAGAAATGCCGTAAATGCAGCAGTTGGTATAGGTGGGGGTGCATGGAAAGATTATGAAGACAATTCTGGAAATCTTTTGATGACTATAAAAATTACTGGTGATAATAAAAATGAACTTCAAGAAATTAATGATGCATTTATACTGTGGGCAGAATCGCAGTCAAGATTTAGCAGTTCGGAATCATTTGCTGGTGGAACTTTGTACGTTGGAGACACTAATTTTTGGATTTCTCAAGATGCAAGCTATTTGAGACTCGTTTTGTCACAAGATTATGAGTTACTTAATTCAATCAGTAATCAATTAAGCGACTTTTAAAAAAATGAGCACTCTTTATATCTGTCCAACACCAATTGGAAATTTGGAAGATATCTCTGAACGTGTTTTAAATACATTAGCATCTGTTGATGTTATTTATTGTGAAGATACAAGAAGAGCAAAAAAACTTACTGATAACTTTTCAATCACAACTCCTTTAAAATCATATTTTGTTGGCAATGAAGTAACAAAGGTTAGTGAAATAGAAGAAACTCTTGATGATGGAATGAATATAGCTTTAATTTCTGATGCTGGAACACCTCTTATTTCTGACCCTGGAAGTTTATTAATCCAGCAATTAATTCAAAAAAATTATGACATTGTCTCTATTCCAGGTCCCTCAAGTGTTCTTACAGCACTAACAATTTCAGGTTTTGAATTAAACGAATTTCAATTTCTGGGTTTTATTCCAAAAGCAGGAAAGGAAAAGGAAGAATTTGTTATAAAACTACTTAATTCCAAAATGCCTTCAGTGTGTTTTACATCTCCAAAGAGACTCCACAAAGACCTTATTTATTTTGAAAAAGAAGGATTGGACTCAGAGATTGTTATATGTCGAGAGCTTACAAAGAAATTTGAGACTATATATAGGGGGAACATAAGCAGTTTGAAAAATCAAATTTCAGAAAACTTAAAAGGTGAAATAACAATTGTTGTAGGTCCCTCAAAAAACGATATAAAATTAGATTTGAATATTGATTCTGCTGTGAACCTATTATTAAATCAAAAAGTGCCAAAAAGAGAGATAGCTAAATCTATAGCTTTTGTAACAGAAATGTCAGTCAATGAACTATATGAAAAGATTAAAGATCTTTGATATTTTGAACACAAATATTACATATAAATTTTGTGCCAATTTGATGTTTTATTTCTTTTGAGCCGCACAAAGAACATACTCTATGGCCTTTTTTAATGATTAAGCTTTCGTTCTCAACATACATAGATATTTCATCATTATGTTCAATGTTTAATGCTTTTCTAATAGATTTAGGAATTACAATACGACCTAAATTATCAATTTTACTTAAGTTGCCTTTACTCATAAATTTATTTAATCCTATCCTTATATAGTAGTGAATAAATTGGAAACATTAGAGGATATAAAGTGGGTAGATACTCATTGTCATCTACAGTTAATGGGTGACGAAATAAATGAAGAGGACATATCAAATTTAGAATATTTTATAATACCAGGAGTTGATGTACCATCCTCAATAAAAGCAAAAAAGCTTTCACTTGTTTATCCAGAAAAATCTTATTGGTCTGCAGGACTACACCCACATGAAGCCGATACATTAGAAGAAGTAAAGAATCACTTGCTAACACTAATGGAGGAAGCAGATTTAATTGGAGAGACTGGCCTTGATTACTATAGAAACTTATCATCAAGAGATAATCAAATAAAAAATTTTGAGTTCCATATTGATATTTCTCAAAAATTAGGTAAGCCATTAATTATTCACTGTAGGGACAGCTTCTCAGATGTTTATGATACTTTGAGCAACAAAGAAATCACTTATCCAGTCATTTTGCATTCATGGACTGGCGGAAATAAGTGGACTAAAAAATTTATTGAACTTGACGTCTATTTTTCAATTTCAGGAATTGTCACTTACGATACAGCACATGATTTGCAAGCTGCTGTTAAACAAATCCCTAAAGACAAGATACTTTTAGAAACAGACGTTCCTTATTTAGCTCCGCAACCATTCAAAGGTAAAAGAAATAATCCTACGTATATTAAACATACAGGAGTAAAGCTTGCGGAACTGCTTGATGTAACCCCTCATGATTTATCAGAGATTACGATTGCAAACACAAATACGGTATTAAATCGGGAAGTATAATGAGTGAGTATTTCTGGATAGATAAGTTAAAAAGTAAACCAAAATATAAACTTGGACAAAATTTTTTAATAGATACAAATATTTCAAGAAAAATTACAAAATTAGTACAGGGTCAATTGGCTGATCCAATTTTAGAAGTAGGTCCAGGAACTGGATCATTAACTAATGAATTACTTAAGGATAATTACAGAATTAAAGCTGTAGAAGTAGATAAAAAAGCATCAGATGTATTATTTGAAAGATTTTCAGGCATACCAAATATAGAAATTTACAACGAGGATGCAATGGAGTTTGATTATCAAACTTTAACGGGACCTTGGTGGATATTTGTCTCTAATTTGCCTTACAATATTGGTACACGTTTACTGGTAAATCTTATAACTGAAGTTCCTGTAATCCATAGATATGTAGTGATGGTCCAAAAAGAAGTTAGTGAGAGAATGATTGCTAAAACAGGAACAAAAGATTATGGTTCGCTTTCTGTTTTGTTTCATCTATTCACTGAGACAAAGATACAATTTGATGTTTCAAAAAATTGTTTTTACCCACAACCAAAAGTTACCTCAACTGTAGTCACTATCCAAAGGGAAAGCATGTTTGATGAAGATATTCGTTTAAAGGCTTTTGAAATATCTAAAATTGCATTTCAGCAGAAACGAAAAAAGATTAGAACTTCATTAAGTTCAGTTGTTAATGAAGATCAACTTATCAAACTAAATTTAGATGCAAATTTACGTGCGTCAGATTTAAGTCCTGAAGATTATTTAATGATTGCTGAGGATTTAAAGTGAAAATAAGGACATCTGCAAAAATTAATTTAAATTTAGAAATTTTTCCAGAAAAACAAGATAATTTACACACTCTATCTTCAGTGATGATACCCATTAATATATATGATGATATAGCAATTGAAGAATCAATTAGTGAGACAATTAAATTTAGTGATGAAAATCTAAACACAATTGAAAGCACAGTCCATAAAGCTTTAAAACTTGTAAGAAGTAGTAATCCATCTTTTGATAAAAACTTTGATATATTTATCGATAAAAAAATTCCTTATAACAGTGGACTAGGCGGTGGCAGTTCTGATGCGGGTGCATTAATTCGTTATCTTTGTGATAGTTATCAGTTAGATTACCCTTCAAACCTTGAAATAGTTCATGAAGTGGGTAGCGATGTTCCATTTTTTGTTCATGGTGTTTCCGCAACAATACAGGGGATTGGTGAAATCGTAGAACCATTAGATTTAAATACCGACTTAAATCTTTTAATCGCAGTACCCAAAGTTGGACTTAGGACCAGGGACGTATTTAATGCATTTGATACTTTAGATTCTAAAGACAGGAATACTGATACTTGGAATGACATTGAGTTATTTAACGATCTTTGGCCAGCTGCTACTGAGGTATATTCTGAACTTGTATCATTAAGAGAGGATCTTCAAGTAAAATATCAGAATAAATTTTTTATGTCTGGTAGTGGATCATCTTTCTTCTCAATCATTGATCCGATAAAGGAACTAAAACCTGGATATGAGCGATTTAGTTTAATTCAATATTGTAAAAAAATTGATTGTAGTTTGTATCAAAATGATGATTAATATATGTTTATAACAAATGGGGGATGGTGTAATTGGCAACACATTGGGTTTTGGTCCCAACGTTGAGGGTTCGAGTCCTTCTCCCCCAGCCATTATTTAACAAATGAGTGTATCAGTCGTAGTATTAGCAGCAGGTAAAGGAACTAGGATGAAGTCCGACTTGCCTAAGGTTCTACACAAAGTTCTTGGAAAATCATTACTCGCTCATTCACTAGATTCTCTTTCTTTTGTTAATAACCAATATGTTGTAGTAGGTCATGAATCTGACATGGTTGTTAATTCATTACCATCTACAACAAAACATATTTTACAGAAAGATCAATTAGGTACAGGGCATGCTGTTTCAACTGTTATTAGTAGTGATTTATTTATTGAAAATAAGTCTGAACTTACGTTAGTTGTTCCAGGCGATGTTCCAGCCATTGACTCTAAAGACATTGAACTTCTTATAAGTGAAGTAAAAACTAAATCGTCATCAGTCGGGTTTCTAACTTCAATAATTGAAAATCCTTATGGGTACGGAAGGGTTCTTAGAAATAATGAAAAAATAAGAATTGTTGAAGAAAAAGACTGTAATGATGAAGAAAGAAAAATCAATGAAATCAATTCAGGCATATATTGTTTTAATACAGATTTTTTAATCAAGAATATTGATTCTCTAGATACTAAAAATGCTCAAGGAGAGTTTTATTTAACTGATTTAATAGGTATTGCAAATAATCAAAAACAAGATATCGTTATAGTACAAGTAGATGAAAATTCAATTAAAGGAATAAATTCCATGAGTCAACTAAACGAAGTTGAAGACATAATGCAAAAAAAATTAATTGAAGACTTCATGGAAAAGGGTGTTTATTTTCAAGATCCTGCCACTACTTATATAGATTCAGAGGTAACTATATCCGCAGGAACAAAAATATTAGCCAACACTCATTTAACTGGCAAGACAAACATCGATGAGGAATGTGTAATTGGCCCAAATGCTCAAATCAATGATTCTAAAATCGGAAAAAATTCAACCGTAGTAAATTCTGTAATTGATCAATCTACGATAAAGGAAAATGGAAACATAGGACCATTTGCACATATCAGACCAGGTTCTGAACTTGGAGAGGGTGTCAAAGTTGGTTCTTTTGCAGAAACTAAAAATTCAAAAATAGGCAAAGGAAGCAAAGTACCGCATCTTGCTTATGTAGGTGATGCTGAATTAGGAGAAAATGTTAATTTTTCTGCAGGCGCAATCACTGTAAATTATGACGGTAAGGAAAAACATAAAACTGATATTAAAGACGGGGCATTCATTGGGTCAGATGTGATGCTGGTTGCGCCAGTAACAATTGGAGAGGAATCTATGATTGGAGCAGGTTCAGTTATAACAAAAGATGTTCCATCAAAGGCATTAGGTATTGAGAGAAATAATCAAAAAAATGTCGAAGGTTATGTTGATAGGAAAAAGAAAAAATGATAGAAAAACCGGGTAAGAAAAAGATGCTTTTGTTTTCTGGTTCTTCAAATGAAGAGCTTGCATCTAAGGTAGCATCTAATCTTGGTACGGAAATCTCTACTGTAGAATCTAAAGAATTTGCAAGTGGCGAGATTTACATCAGATTAAATGAAAGTGTGCGAGGTGCAGATTGTTTTGTTTTACAAAGCCACTCTGGTGATATTAATAAAACAATCATGGAACAACTAGTTTTAGTTGATGCTTTGAAAAGAGCATCTGCAAAAAGAATAACTGCAGTTTTACCTTTCTATCCTTATTCAAGACAAGATAAGAAAGCATTACCAAGAGAACCAATCACTGCGAGGTTAATAGCTGATATGTTTATAGCTGCTGGTGTAGATAGATTAGTTTCAATAGACTTACATACACAACAAATACAAGGATTTGTTGATCAACCATTTGATCATCTAACAGCGATGCCTTTATTTGTAGAATATTTTAAAGAAAAGTTTGATGGTCCGATTTCAGTAATTTCTCCCGATGCTGGTGGGGTAGGAAGAGCTACAACTTTCGCAAAACATATAGAAGCTTACGTAGGTTTCGTACACAAAAAGAGAGACCCTAAGCTTCATAATGAAGTAAAGTCTTTCACTGTCATTGGTGAAGTTGAGGATCGACATGTAATTATTTTGGACGACATTATTGACACTGGTGGCACTATTGCAGCTGCATCAAGAATTATAAAAGATAAAGGCGTGAAGTCAGTAAATGTAGTTGCTACACATGGTATATTCTCAGATGGCTCCGTAGAACAGCTAGAGGATGCGCCGATTGACAGAATAATAGTTACGGATACATTAACTCAAAATGGAAACTCAAAACAAATTGGCAAAGTCGAGGTTCTCAGCGTTTCAACAATAATTGCTAATGCACTAACATCAATATTTACTGATGATTCTGTATCAGCATTATTTATGGGTGAAAACGTTTTGTAGGAGAAAAGATGGCTAAAAAATTAACAGCAAAAATATATATGGTTGGTTCAACTGCAGGTGTTGAAGTTGAAATTAAAGATAAAGAAAAATTTTTGGAAGAATTAAAAAAATTATCCTCTAAAAATGATTTTTATATGCATTCTGATGAAGACGGTGAAATAGCAATCAACACATCTCTCATTCAAGCAATTGAATTCAATGATTCGGATGATAAGAGAGGAGCAGGTTTAGTTTCTAGCGATTAGGTATTGCTGACTACTAAACCAGTTTTGCGGTAATGTCTTCTGATAGATTTACGCTCTTCTTCAGTAGTGCCACCCCAGATACCAGAATCTTGATTGGTTCTTATTGCATAATCTAAGCATTCATTCACAACAGGGCATTCTACGCAAACTGCTTTAGCCTCGTTGGCTTGTTTCATTGCTTTCATAGAAGAACCAACAGGGAAGAAGAGATCAGTGTCTGCATAAACACAGCCACCTTCTAACATCCAGTCTTCTTGTTCAAAATCTATATTTAACATTTGC
>CACOLU010000019.1 GCA_902628045.1 uncultured Candidatus Actinomarina sp.
GACCTCATAAAGATTTTTTTACAAGTTGTATTCTAAGAATTACGCTGATTTATTACTACTAAACTAAAAAAAGATTTTTACCTTCAAATTTTTTAGTACCATTCACATAGCTAAAGTATTTTCTGCATTCACAAGATTGATACTCTATGTCAATGGGATAAAACTCTCTTTTAGCTTCAGGCCAATACTCACTTTGAAGTTCTATCATTTTTAGGCCCACATCTTGATGGCTATTTAAATTAAGATAATTTTGGAGCCTATCTAAATATGGTTCAGCTCCAATACCAGTAGGAACATCGGTGGTAATTGGTATGACGTCTTCTCGAAACCAAGCAATATCAATTAATGCCATAAATATTGGAAAGTCATTTTTCATCTTGAATTTATTGTTTACATTGTTTGTAGCATTAATAACATCTCTATTAGAATTTAAAACTATTTCAGCTAACTCATCTTTTTTTTCATAAAATTTATATGTTGCAGCATCAATACGGTTATACAGCTTTTCACCCCAATAGGAATCTTCTACTGGGTAAGCTGTAAAATTCTCCCATTGTTCTAGGCCAAGGAGTTTTTCTTTTAAAGATTCTGGATTACTTAAATCATCAAGTGTTAAATAATCAATAGTTAAGTCCCTATTGCACCACCTACTAAAAAATAAAGCTTGGATTAACAAAGGTAAGTCCTCTTTTACTGGTTCAGCAAAATTAATAATGGATTTACTTACTTTGTCATCCTCTCTAAAAACATTTAAAAAACGCCCTTTCTGTAAAATTGGATCATCACTCCAAGGATATGATTCTCCTGACTCTCTTTTTACACGTACAGCTTCACGTTTCTTGCAGTAATCAAAAAAGCTTTGTACTGGGTCCTGTATTTCAAGACCATCTAATGAGTGTGCATATGGATTCTCTAAAACCATAACATTAATTTAAACAGATTACCTCACACTTTTCTTACTTCACAACTGGTATTTGAAGCATATTTGTTGTGTAAGCAGCAGACTTTCTTTCCGACTTCATTCTCCAGTCTTTTTTTATACCCTGTGCTCCCAGTGTTAATGTACTTGATCCATATCTGCTATTAACGCCGTCTAGTACTTCCATGACACGGTCTGATTGATCGTAGTTCTCATATTCGTAAAAACTATACTGTTCGTTCTCTGCGTCAGTAATATCTAGCAGCATTACACCAATTTTCTGGTACTCATATCCGTACATAAAGAGTTTTCTCGTTAAGTGTTTTGCTTCTTTGACAATCTTTGACGTATTGCTTGTTGGTATTGAAAAAAATGTACTCATACCGTTGCTATATCTTTTCTCTGGATCAACAAATGGACTAGTTCTTAAAAATACATACAAGCCTTGTGCTCTAGAACCCTGTGCTCTCAACTTCTCACATGCTCTAGCAACATAGTTAGAAACAGCTTCTTCTAACTCACTTACTAGCATTACTTTTCTACCAAATGACTTAGAGGATATGATGTTTTTCTTATTCTTCACCTCTTCTATGCCAATACAGGAAATCCCATTTAGCTCATGATGTATCCTCTCCCCTACAATGCTGATCGTTTTTCTGACATGACGAGCATTTGCCTGTGTTAAATCATAAGCAGTATCTACTCCAATTTTTCGAAGCCTTCTTCCCCATCTTGTCGAGATTCCCCATATCTCTTCAAGTGGTAGATCTTTTAAAATCTCATCTCTTACATTCTGATCTCGTATATCGAAGACATTAGATGTTGTGTATTTTTTAGCTTGTCTGTTTGCTACTTTTGCCAATGTCTTTGTTGGGCCTATACCTATAGAAACTGGAATCCCTGTCCACTGTTTGATTAATCTTCGTATCTCTTGAGCTGTCTCTTCTAAATCACAATAATAAAAGCTACTGATATCTAGAAACGCTTCATCAATAGAGTAAATCTCTATATCGCTTACAAGAGATTTCAGTGAAGTCATCACTCTGGCTGACATATCACCATAAAAAGTGTAGTTTGATGAAAATACATGAACTCTGTTTCTATTGATAAGTTGTTTGTATTTAAAGTATGGGGCTCCCATCGGTATGCCTAAAGCTTTTGCTTCATTTGATCTAGCAACAACACATCCATCATTGTTAGACAAAACAACAATGGGCTTTCCTTCTAGCTTTGGGTTGAATACTCTCTCACAAGACGCATAAAAGTTATTACAGTCCACTAGGGCAAAAATTTTATTATTCACTTACTTACTCCTTTGAATACTGTACACTATTCTAAGAAAAAAGAAAGACATTTTTATGCCACGAGGTGGAGCAAGAAAAGGAGCTGGTAGACCAAAAGGTCAAGGCAAGTATGGAGAGCAAACAAAAGCTGTCCGTATTCCTGTAAGTAAGATTAAGTATATCTCTGAGGTCATCAACAAAGGCTTGTATGAAGTACCAATGTATAGTAACAAAGTTGCAGCTGGGTTCCCGTCCCCTGCAGATGACTATTTAGAAGACAAAATAGATTTAAATCAATATTTAGTTAAACATCCCGCTTCTACATTTTTGGTAAGAGCATCTGGAGAGTCCATGATTAATGCTGGTATTTTTCCAGACGATATCTTGGTAGTAGATAGAAGCTTGAAAGCTGAAGACGGAAAAGTAGTCATTGCTGTTGTAGATAATGAACTGACTGTAAAAAGATATCGTAAAAAAGGTAAGAGCATAATTTTAGAGCCGGAGAATGAAGCCTTTGATCCAATTGTTATTCCCCGTGAGAGTGAGGCTTTCGTTTGGGGAGTTGTAACAAATGTTATCCACAACTTATAAACTTCAGAATAAAGCTGAATCGACCAACGATAAATTGTAAAATAATGATGGATGGAAATATTAAAAACAAATTTAGAAGATTTTAAAAATATCGAAAACTGGAAATACAAAGAAAACTTTTATAGCGTTAATTCACGCCATGGCGACATAAGTATTCACTACGTAGATGAAAATTCAGAAAAAGATGAAACTATACTTTTAATGCATGGAAATCCTACTTGGGGTTATTTGTATAGGAATATGATTGATCCTCTAAAAGACGCAGGATACAGAGTAGTTGTCCCAGACTTACCGGGGTTTGGAAAATCAGATAAATTTACTTCAAGGTATCACTATACATATGAAGAATTTGTTGATTGGATGTCCCAGTGGATTGAAGGAATTAATCTGGAAAACGTCACATTGTTTTGTCAAGACTGGGGTGGTTTAATTGGATTAAGGTTGGCGGCAAAATATGATAAAAGATTTACTCGTATAGTTGCAGCAAATACAGGTTTACCGACTGGTAAAGCACCATTAAATCCTGGATTTTTGATCTTCAAAGAATTTATGAATACTAAAGAAGACCTTCATGTAGCAGGCCAAGTCAGAAATGGTACTAATGGACTAGATCAAGCAGCTCTTGATGCATACAATGCACCTTTTCCAGATGAAACTTACAAACAGGGTGTTAGGCAGTTTCCTAATATTGTTCCTTCATCACCAATGACTCCAAGTAGAAAATTTAATGAAGAAGCATGGGAAAAATTAAGGCAATGGCATAAACCTTTTCTATGCGCCTTTAGTGACAATGATCCCATTTTTGCAGGTGTAGAAAATTCATTTTTAAAATACATTCCAGGATGTGAAAATATGCCCCATGTAACAATTGAGAATGCCGGACACTTTTTACAGGAAGATAACCCTAATGCATGTGTAAAAGCAATCTTATCAATAATGGATTATTAGACTGTAGCTTTTCCCCAATAGTTATAACCTAAAAATTTTTGTGTACCTGGCAGATAAATATTATTAATTTCTAATAAGTTGAATCCATTTTCTACCAGTAGTTCCTTAATATTTCTATTTGTATGGCATCCGCCTGCAATTTTGGGATAAAAAAAATCAGTAGAATTTTGTATGAATGAAACAGATTTATCCGGTGACAAACCATGTTCACTAAAAATAAAAACACCATTTTTTTTCAAAACTCTTTTAATTTCTTGTAAAGTTTTATTAGGTTCTGGAATTGAACATAAAGCATACGTACTAACAACAGTATCGATTGATTCAGAATCTACTGATAAATTACTTGCAGATTCTATCAAAAACTCAATATTTAAATCATTTTTATCAGCTCTTTTCTTTGCAATAGTGTTTAGCTCCTTTGAGGGGTCAACTCCTATAATTTTTAAAACTTTTTCATTGTCATAATGTTTTAAATTTGACCCAGGCCCAATCCCTATCTCAAGAACTTTACCTGTAGCATCAGGTATTACTTTTTTTCTTTGGTAATCAATCGGCCTTGAATTACATGTAAAATTTATCAAACTAGGAAGAACATTTTTTTCGTAAAATGATTTGCTGAGAAATCGAATTATTGGAAAAATAAAAAAAAGAAGTAAATTAGAAACAAATAAATATATATATTTCTTCAATTTATTAATCCTTTGAGAATGAAATTACCTCAGCCATTGAAATATGATCAATGGTAGTTTTGCCATATTTTACTTCTCGCACTACCCCATTCTCATCAATTAATATATCAACTGGCAATCCTGTGAACGCACCACTTATGCTTTTTAATGGGTTATAACCTTTAATGAATATTGCTTTCATAAATCTAAAAAAACCAATTATCGAACCTAGAAAAACACCAAAAGCACTTTTTTCAACATTATATTTATCAAAATAAAACCTGTTTTCATCAGCAAGTATGAAAACTGAAGAATCATGTTTAGTAGATGCTTTTTGTAAACTTTCTAATGAGCAATTAAATATGGCAATGGTTTCAAAATTTTCACCAAAATTTTTCTTATTATTTATTGTCTCATTAATTCTTAAATGACAGAAGGGACAAGAAGAATATCTATAAAAAGATATCAGTGCTTTCTTGCCTTTTATATTTTCTAAGTCAAATACGGATCCATCTATAGAAGGTAAGGAAAGTTCGTTAATTATGTCGTTTTTTTTAATTTGCATTTTTTTCGTTATGGGTGAATTATAGAGTGTGAAGATGAAAAGCACTATATTAAAGTATTAATTATATGTAAATTAGTGCCCTCCCCTTGGTACGCCCCCATATTTCATACGAGTATCGCCCATATATGCGACTCTATCTTCCGGATTTAATGTTTTGCAATCAATTATTTCTCCCACAAAAAATGTATGCGTACCAAAGTCAATTTTCTGCGTTGTTTTCAATTCAAACCAAACAGTTGCATTTTGAAAGATAGGCATATTGTTCTTTGTTAAAAAAATAGGTTCTTTATTTAAAAAACCTTCCGTGTATTCAGCAGGTTTAGAAAATTTTACGAACACTTTTGTATAATCAGGAGGAAACATATTTAAAGTAAAATGTTCGCTTTGATTCATTAATCTGAAAGTTACGCTCTTATTATCAATACCAACACCAATTAAAGCTGGCTCCATACTGACTTGAGTAATCCAACTTGCTGTCATGCCATTAAATTCACCATCAGCATGGCTTCCTATTATTCCAAGAGGACTCGGTATTTTCCAAGTAGCAACATTTATATCTTCAGGTGTTAATTCACTCATTTACAAACAACTTTTAATAAATTTTATAGTTTCTATATCTAGTGGTATTGCTACAGAAAGTTCCGTAACATTACAATTCTTCCAGTCTACAAGCTTTTCTTTTATTCGTTCTTTAGATCCAACAAGTGTTAGATCATCTATCAATTCATCAGGAAAGATTGATTCTGCTTCAGCTTTTTCTCCTTTAAGATATAATTCCTGAATCTGCGTAGCAATTTCTTCATAACCATATTCACACATCAAATTAAAATAAAAATTTTTATCTTTGGCACCCATACCACCAACATATAATGTGTAATTATTTCTGGCTGGTGCAAGATATGCATCTCTTTCAGATTCATCACACACTTTTGCAAATACAGGAGCAGATATACTAAATTTATCTTTTTTGTTTGGATCACCAGATTTTTCATAACCTTTTTCTAAAAATTGATTAAAAAATTTATCTCCAAGAGTAGGTGAGTACATGAAAGGAAGCCATCCATCTGCTATCTCAGCAGTAAGTTCAATATTTTTTGGTCCTATAGCTGCAAGATAGATTGGAATATCACTTCTAAGAGGTTGTTCAATTAGTTTTAATGGTTTTCCTAATCCAGAAGCATCATCACCATTGTAAGGTAAATTATAATACTCGCCTTCAAATGAAGTTTTTCCTTCTCTGCGTAATATATCTTTAACTATTTGAACGTACTCTCTTGTCTTTTTTAATGGCTTTCCATAAGCAACCCCATGCCAACCTTCAACAACTTGAGGTCCAGAAACACCAATCCCCAACCTAAACCTACCACCTGAAAGTTTATCAATAGTGACAGCTGTCATTGCAGTCATAGCAGGAGTTCTCCCAGGAATTTGCATAATGCCAGAGCCTAACTTTATATTATTTGTCAATGCAGCGAAATATGAAAGTGGAGTAACCGCATCGTATCCATATGCTTCCGCTGTCCAGATACAAGATATCCCTATTTCATCTAATTCATTAATTAAGTTTTTTTCATTCGAAATATGTGGACCAAAATAACCAACATTTACACTTACATCCATATTTAAAGGATACTATAAATTTATATCAATAAATTCATCATGCATTAACAAACTATCCATCTGAATATCATGACTTTCAAAAGGAATATGATCTACGAGATGATTTTTATCTGTTATGCCGATAAATGTTGCGTTTAAATAGTTAGAAAGTAGCTTATCATATATACCACTACCCTTGCCAAGCCTAGTACCTTTTTTATCAAATCCAACACCAGGTACTAAAAATATATCAACATGGTCAATAATTTTTAAATTAACTGGTTGAAAAACATTAAAGCTATTTTTTTCAAATGGTTCTTCATACATGCAAATTCTTATTTCTTCATTGTGAAGACATGTAGTAGACAATACTGCATGTCCCTTTAAATGCATATTGATGTTTATTTCACTTTCTAGTGGTACATATGTGCAAACAACTTTACCTTTGATAATATTTTGTAACTTATTGATGACAGTTTGAGAGTGTTCAGCATTGACCAATGAAATATTTTTTAGTTTCTTCCTTAATTCTATTTTTTCTAACATAATTTATTATCTAGATAGTTCTACATTACACTTACAACATGCTGAAGAACAAATTACTTACATGGTTCAACTTATTGATTATGGGTATATACACAATCCCAGTTACATACTCTATTTGGTTTGTAGGTTTGTTTAATAGATTCACAAAATTAAAGTACTACATTGCTCAAAGCTGGACAATTCCTTGGATGTGGGCTGCTAGATCAAAAGTAACTTTGATTAAAAACTTTGATTATAAAAAAAATCAGCCTTATGTTGTTATCTCAAATCACTTATCAAATTTAGATCCAATGATGCAATTTAGATACCTTAAAATTAAATGGGTATTTATGGCTAAAAAAGAAGTGTATAAACTACCTGTCTTTAGAACTGCAGCAAGATCGTTTAATTTTATAAAAGTTGATAGATCAGACAAAAACGATCGAAAAAGTATTAACGAACAGGCGAAAACCCTTTTTAGAAATGGATGGTCACTTATGGTCTACCCTCAAGGAACAAGAGCAAAAAAAGATAATTTTCTACCTTTTAAAAGTGGCGCATTTCATATTGCATTAGAAAATAATATTCCAATTCTTCCAGTTGTGATTGCAGGTACTGGAGACATATGGCCTAGAGGTAAGAAATTTATGACCAGTGGTAAGGCAATCATTAATACATTAGAACCAATTGACATGTCAAAATATACAACAGAAACAATTGATCAACTTGTTGAAGAAACATATGAGAAAATGTCAAAAGTGTATAAAGAATTAACTGCTTCCATAAAATAAAATAAAACTTACAATACGAATATGAACATCTTATTGGCAGCGCTTTCTATTTTTGTATTGAGATTACTAGACCAAACACTTGGAACCTTAAGAATACTTTATGTAAACAAAGGAAAACCAGTATTTGGTGCTATTTTAGGATTTATAGAATCAGCAATTTGGGTTGTTGCTATATCTCAAGTTATTCAGGATTTAAATGATCCATTTCTAATATTTGGTTACGCGCTTGGATTTGCTGCAGGTACAATAATGGGATCATACATTGAAAACACAATCGCTATAGGTGATATTGTTGTGAGAATCTTTGCTCCAAAAGATAGTGATAGTTCGAAAGTTGCTGAGGCATTAAGAAATAATGGATTTGGTGTAACAATCATTAACGGAGAAGGTATGCAAGGAGAAGTTAGCATTGCTTGGTGTGTAACACCGAGGAAAAGGCTTAAAGAAGTTTTAAAAATTGTATCAGAAATTAATCCTGAGGCTTACGTAACTACCGAACCTACAAATCCAACAAAGCTAACTGGAAACCGAAAATAGACTAGATACCTTTTTCAAAATCGTCTTCAAAAGAAACTCTTTTTCTGTTTGAAGGTTTTCCACGATTATCTGACTTTTTGTCACGTCCATTTCTGTTACCATTTCTGGATCTTGAAGGTTTTCTATCACGAGAATTATTTGATACCCCACCTTCTGCTTCTTTTGGTATTTCTAAGTCTTCAACTGGAGAAAGACTTACTTTTCCATTTTCAATTGAATCTACATTGACCCTAATTTTATCTCCAACCGAAATGACTGCCTCAGTATTATTAACTCTCTTCGAAGAATGGAATTTTGAAACGTGTAGTAATCCATCTCTACCCGGAAGGATATTTATAAATGCACCGTAAGTTGCAACACTGACGACTTCGCCATCATACTCTACCCCAACTTCAGCTTCTGGTGGATCTATAATCATCATAACCATTTCTTTTCCAGCAGCTATAGCATCCTCTTCAGTAGATCCAAGAGTTAAGATGCCATCATCATCAATTTCTACAGAACACCCTGTTTCTTCCTCGATCTTCTTAATATTTTTTCCTTTTGGACCAATAACTTCACCAATTTTATCTTTTGGCAACTCAATTGTTTCAAGTCTTGGTGCATTACCAGAAAGACTTTCTGCTGGTTCAGAAATTGTATCCTCCATAATGTCAAGTATGTGATGTCTTGCATCCATGGCTTGATTTAACGCTTTTCTTAATACATCCGCAGGAAGACCTTCAATCTTCATATCTAATTGCAATGCAGTTATCACATTTCTTGTTCCTGCAACTTTAAAATCCATATCTCCAAGAGCATCTTCGGCGCCCAATATATCTGTAAGAGTAACGTAAGTGTCATCTTTAGAAATTAATCCCATTGCGATACCTGCAACGTGTTCTCTAATAGGAACACCTGCAGCCATTAATGACAAACTAGACGCACACACTGATGCCTGTGATGTAGATCCGTTTGATGAAATTGCTTCACTAACAACCCTTATAGTGTAGGGAAAGTCAACTTTTGGAGGAACAACAGGCACTAATGCTTTTTCAGCTAGAGCACCGTGCCCAATTTCTCTTCTCTTTGGACCTCTCATTGGATAAGCTTCTCCAGTTGAATATGGTGGAAAATTATAATGATGCATGTATCTTTTTGATGTGACTGTATCAATAGTATCTAGCATCTGTTCAAGCCTTGACATACCTAAAGTTGTAACATTCAAAACCTGTGTTTCTCCTCTTAAAAATAATGAAGAACCATGAACAGTTGGAAGTAAGTTTATCTCAGCAGATATATTCCTAATGTCAGTTGGTGTTCGTCCATCTAATCTAGGACCCCCACTTAAAACTCTATCTCTAACTGTGTTTTTAACGATCGATTTGAAAGCTAATTTAATTGCTTTGGTATTATCTTCTTCTTCATCTAAGAATTTCTCAACAGCTTGGTCTTCAAGCTCACTTTGCTTTTCACTTCTTTCAGATCTATCTGTTATAGCCATTGCTGTTTCAATATCGGAACCAAATGCTTCACTAATTTGTGACTTTAGCTCTTCTGAGTAGTCTTCAATAATAGGCCAGTCAATCTCAGGAACATCTCTTTTAGCAACTAATTCCTTTTGAGCTTCTATTAATTTCGAAATAAATTCTTTGGACATATCAATTCCATCAGCAACAATATTTTCAGATGGTGCAGCACTGCCTTCATCAATTTTATTAAAAGCATTGTCTGTTGCTCCAGCTTCAACCATAACAATATCAATTTCACCTTTAGGGTTTAAGCTTCCTGCAACAACCATATCAAAAACTGATTCTTCCAATTCAGTATTTGTAGCTTGAACTACCCAATTGTCATTAATTAAAGACATTCTTACTGCACCAACTGCAGATTCAAGTGGAACACCAGCAAGTTGAAGACCTAATGATGCAGCATTGAGAGCTAAAATATCATATTCATTTTCGTTGTCAACACTTAAAACTGTTGCAATAATTTGTGTTTCACATCTAAATCCATCTTTAAAGGATGGTCGCAATGGTCTATCTATTAAACGACAAGCTAATATGGCTTTTTCTGTCTGCCTTCCCTCTCGTCTAAAAAATCCTCCAGGAATTTTTCCAGCAGAATACATTCTCTCTTCTACATCCACTGTCAATGGGAAAAAATCAATTCCATCCCTTACACTTTTGTTAGCAACTGTTGTCACTAACACTGTAGTGTCACCTGAAGTAACAACTACAGAACCAGGTGCTTGCAGAGCCAATTTACCTGTTTCAAATCCAATTTCTGCATTACCAATATTTACTTTTACATTATCGATCGACATATAACCTCTTTCGTGACCAAGGTTATTAATTGTCAGCTTTCAACAAAAGCTCTCAATTAACAACGCAAGGTCAAATTTATTATCTTCTTAAGCCAAGTTTATCAATAAGATCACGATATCTTTGTACATCTTGATTCTGAAGGTACTGAAGTAATCTTTTTCTTTTACCAACAAGCATTAATAATCCTCTTCTTGTGTGGTGGTCTTTTTTATGTGTTTTCAAATGATCTGTTAAATGATCGATTCTATTACTCAGTAAAGCAACCTGAACTTCAGTAGAACCAGTATCTGTGTCGGATTTACCGTATTCACTTATAATTTCTTGGTTTGTTTTCATTCGAGATAATAATAGTAGCTGCTACATCTAATGTGAGATTATTTAATTTTTATTAATTTCTTCAATATCTTTTGATATTTGTTGAGTTAATTCATCGATACTTGAGAATTTTATTTCATCTCTTATAAATTTTTTAAAATGTACGGTTAAATCAGCATCGTAAATATCTTCATTAAAATCAAAAATATGTACTTCTAAACTTTGCTTTGTCCCTTCAGATACAGTAGGTTTAAATCCAATATTCATAATTCCTTGATAAAGATTTCCATTTAAGAGCACGTCTACTTTGTACACTCCATTTTTTGGTATTTGAATATTCTCATCAATGTTCAAATTTGCAGTAGGAAATCCAATCTGAGAACCTCTCTGATCACCTTTGATAACAGTTCCGCTTAAAGAATATTCATAACCCAAAGCTTCATTAGCCTGTTCAACAAAACCTTCACTCAAAAATGACTTAATTAAGGTTGAAGATATTTTTTCATTGTTGTGTTCATAATCAGGAATAGTATGTACTGAATCTTCACCAAAATATTTAAATAGGTAATCTACGTCACCCTCACGGTTTGCACCAAATTTAAAATCATTACCTACATAAATATTTTTAGCTTTCATATTTATTTTTAACATCTCACAAAAAGTTTTAGGTGAAAACTTCATTACATGTTCAAAATTAATAAATACTAAATTACTAGGTTCAAATTTTTTAAATAATTCAATCTTCTCCTTATTGGTTGTAAGTAGCTTATGTTCATTGTTGAAGTATTTTTTTGGAAGTATATCAAATGTAACTATTTGAAATAAATTACTTGATTCTTCTGTAAATTTTAATAGTTCCTGATGACCTAAATGTAATCCATCAAATCCACCGATACATACAGCTGTAATGTCATCATCAATAAAATTATCAGAAGTAAAATTTTCATATATTCTCATAAGAGCACTTTTTCTGGTTTGTAATATTTCTCATTAAAAGGTTTATAAATTGCCACAATATTACTCTCGATAGATATTATATAATTTTCTTCATTTGAAAACATATTTCTAGGTAGAAGTTGACCATTCTTAATTGTTTCATGCATATCCACATCTAGTTCAATTTTTGGCAGATTAATAATTTCTGCCCAATCTAATGACATTATTTTTGTGTTGTGATTTATAGCTTCTACATTTGTATTTAGACTTTTATGATTAATATTTAAATTACCAACGGCTGTCCTTGTAAGAGTATCTATTATTGCATAAGTATTTAGATACTCACCTAATTGTTGAACAATGCTTCTTATGTATGTTCCCTTGCTAACAGTTAATTCAAAAGTAACTTTATTATCTTGTACTTCTAACAATTCAGTTCTTTCTACAAATATTTTTCTATCAGGAATTTCTACATCTTGATTTTGACGTGCATATTTATATAATCGTTTTCCTTTTACTTTAATTGCTGAATAAATTGGTGGAGTCTGAGTAGACTCCCCAACCAAATTATAAAGAAATTCTTGTATTTGAGGTTTCAACTGTTTTGCACTTATATCATCATGTTTTGTAATTTCTGAGTCAACATCAAGAGTTGGAGAAGAGTAACCTAATAATGCAATTGCTTTATAAGTTTTATTTGTGTTATCTATGTAATCAAATAATTTTGTATACCCATTAGTAGCAAGAAGCATTAATCCTTCTGCGTTTGGATCCAAGGTTCCAGAGTGACCTACTTTTTTAAATTTATAATTTTTTTTTAATTTAGTACAAAGATCTTGAGATGTCCATGTTTTAGGTTTGTCTATTAAATAAAAATTAGATTTGTGACTTAATTGCATTCTTTACTTTAATTTTTATCTCTTCAATACTTAAATTTGTAGAAAACCCGGAAGCAGCTTTGTGTCCTCCACCACCAAATAAAGAGGCTATCTGTTGAACATCTAAATCATTACGAGATCTTAGACTACCTTTAAATGATTTATCATCTTGTTCTTTTAACAACAAGGCTACATTTGATTCTTTAACTAATCTGATAGAGTCAATTAAAAAGTCTGTTTCGGAGGATTCAATATTGTAATTTAGATAATCTTCTTGCAATACATACGATACAACTAACTCTTCTTCTTCATATAATTCAATCCTGTTTAGCACTTCACTTTGTAACCTGATTGCATTCATGGGAATCGAACCATAAATATTGTCGCTAATACTGGTAAGTTCTGCACCATCTGACATCAGTTTTGATGCAATTTCAAATACCTCATTGTCTGTATTTGAATATTGAAATCTTCCTGTATCTGTAATTAGACCAGTCATAAGACAGTTTGCTATATTTTTATCAATTTCAATATTTGCAGAGATAATTTCTCGAAAGAGTACTTGTGTAGTGCTTGCAGCATTAGAGTCGATAATCTGAATATCACCAAAAGTAGGATTTATATGATGATCTATTACAGTGACTCTTTTAGAATTTAATGCTAAATTTTCTAACTTTCCTAACCTTTCTGAATTGCCACAATCAAAAACATATACATTTTCATAATTTTCTTCTGGTTCATTAATAATTAATTCAATAGGTAAATGGCTTAAATTTGAAGGAACATTGCCTTTTATGTCAAAAAATACATCAGAATCGACACCTTTACTGTCCAGTATTAGTTTAAATGCTAATGCAGAACCTAATGCATCACCATCAGGGTTTATATGACCTGTTATTAAATTAGAAGAACTTTTAATATCTTCAAAAAGATTACTCATTATCTACAGTCCTATCTAATAATTCGTTTATTTTCAATACATTATTAAATGTGTTATCTAATTCAAAAATTATTTTAGGAACGTTTTTTGTAGTCATTTCTCTTCCTAATACTTTTTGAATTTTAGTTCTATTTTTTTCAAGCGAAGTTTTTAAAGAACCTTCATTACCATCAAGTGTTGAAACAAACACAACAGATTTCTTTAAATCGGGTGATGTTGAAACATGAGTAATAGTTGCTTTGTTTAGTATTGGGTCAGAACTCCGTAAAAGTGCACCAGAGATAATTTTTTGAATTAGAGGATTAATCCTATTTATTCTTCCACCACGTGTTTGATTACTCATTGTTTATATCTAGACTTCTACTTCTCCAAGAATCTCGATAGTGTCGCCTTCTTTGATGTCTTTATAATCTGATAATCCAATACCGCATTCAAGACCTTCATTAACAACTTCAACATTATCTTTAAATCTTCTTAATGAGACTATGGTTCCTTCATAAATCACAACCCCATCTCTAAGTAATCTTGCTTTTGCGTCAAGCTCTACTTTGCCTTCAGATACTATGGAACCTGCAACCACACCGACTTTTGGAGCACGGAAAGTTGTTTTAACTTCA
>CACOLU010000020.1 GCA_902628045.1 uncultured Candidatus Actinomarina sp.
TATAAAGCTGAGAGATCGTTGGTTTTCAATAGCGTTTGCCGATAAATCTATTAAATTTCCTGAATCATCGGAGTTTAATTTTTTTAAATCGCTTTGATTAATTTCATTATCTATCTCAATTGCACTACTTAACTGACTCCTAATCTCACTTGCTACATCTGGATTCTCAAGCAAATAAAATTTAGCTTTATCTTTTCCATAACCAAGTTTTTCTTCACCATATAGGTACCAATTGCCTTTTTTCTTTACGATTTTTTCCTTTACAGCAATATCTAGAAATTGACCATCGAATATTTTCTCTGCTACATCTTCTTCTAATTCTTCATATTCAACAAAAATAGTTGTGCCTGGATCTTGTTTGTTAAATAAAGAGAAAGACCTTTTAGTTCTGACTTGCTGGATTGAATCTTCCTCTACAAGTGTTGCATCAGTAATAACCTCGGCATCATTTAATCTTTTTCTTCTAATTTTTAGTACAAACAATACTGCAAAAATATTGACAATTATTATCAGTAAATATATAAAAAAATATGCCATTTCAAACTAATACGCTCTTCTAAGTATAAAAGCTCCTAATCCCATTAGCATCAATCCAAAAGAAATGATAAAGCCACCAACATTTCGGCCTGTAAATGGTATCCCCGGTGTTGGAGGAGATTCATCTGTAAATTGTGGAACAAATGGATTATCTGCATCTTCGTTGTAAACAAACTCAACAAAATCATCTCCAGGAAGGAATAAGAGTGACTCACCATTGTCTTCCATTTCTTGATCGTCACCGTCACCATCCATAACATTATCTATGTCTTCAGAAACTTCTACCTCATCAATAGGATTCAATCCATCATTAATTAGCCTTTCATCTTCTATACAGTCTGCATCCTTGTTCTTAATCATTTTTTGAACTTTGCCATTTTCAGTATTTGTCACTTCAAGAGCAACAGTAAAGAATTTATTTTCACCAACTTCAATAGAAGAAAAATCAACAGATTGACCAGCTGGAACATTAACAGTCTCTTCGGCAATAAGTGTTGTGTTGATCCAGATTTTCTTCAAAACTCCTGCAGCAACATTTGATCTAGAATTATCTACAGTAATTCCAAACTCTGCACCGCCATCTTCAAAATCACAAACCCTGTTAGTGGATATTAAAGGCTCAAATATGTACTTAACTGGTGGAAGGATAACTTCTTCAACTGTGCATTTTAAAGTATTAGACGCAGATATACTATATGGAGAGTCCTGTGAAAACTGTGTATAACTACTATCTAATGCTCTCCATTGAATTGTTGTACCATCTGGGATGCTAAGTTCTCTTCTTATTAGGCTATTTGGATTGACAGTAACCAATTCGTAATTTGACCAAGGACCGTTATCTATTTTTCTTTCTAAATAAAAACTTTTTACTTCATCACTAAGGTTAATAACTTCTACAGTTGCTGTTGAAGAAGTATTATTGAAACACTCAGCGACTGATGTCCCCAACATTGGATTCATTGGGTTACTACCACAATCTGTTTCTGATCTACTAGGTGTTTCTTTATACTGTGTGTCACTTGTTGTCTTATATCTAAATATAATTTGATCACCACTGTTTAGAGGCACTTGAATACTTTTTGCAGAATCATTTGCATTTACTGGTATTACTGCACCAGTCTGATAAGAACCGTTGTTAATCTTATAGTCGTACATAACATTTATTGTTTGATCTCCTGCATTTACAATGTTTAATACTCCCTTGGTTCCATCATTACTATCACATACAATATCTGTAAAGCCAGTCAAAGAAGAAGGTTGAGAACAGTTTTTAGCCGTGCCATTGACAGTTTTATAGGTTGTCTCTGCAGATGTTTTGTACCTCCACTGGAATGTACTATTTTCTGGAACAGCGACAGAGGCTGAGGTAAAGTTACCAGTGACTGATGTACTATCTACGGTTTGAAAACTTGCACCATTTATAGATATATCATAACTGACAAATGCTGCAGTTGAGCTAGGGTTGATAATTGTTAACTTAGTAACTGGACTGCCACTTATACACTCATTAGTAATGTAAGCGCTAACTGTTGTTATTATAGTCGCACACTCATCAGGTGACATTACTATTTCTTGGACCCAAGGATTAGGAGCTGTTGCATTAAACACTCTATATCTATAAATTATATAATTTGTGGTTAAGACATTATTAGTACTGTAAGGCTGCGAGGTAGATATTGCCTGTGTACCTAAAGAAGTCCATGTCAAGTTATCAGTGGAGTATGCAACTTCAACTTGTGCAGTAGTTGAAGAAGTATTTGAAATGGTAAAAGTTGAATTTTTTATTGAAGTTGTTCCACTTGGAGTACAAGTAGTATTTTGAGTAGGCACTAAGTTCGCATCTGTGCAATTAACACTTTCTGTTCTGGTCTTATATAGATATGAGGAGTTTGAAAAGTCATTTTCTACAGTACTAACAGCATATCTCCATGTAACATATTGCCCAGAAGTTAAGTTTTTATACACCGATGTATCAACTTGTCCAGCAGCGACACTTACAGTTGTAAGGTACTGATAACCACCATCATTGATTGAGTATTCAATTTTGAAGTATTGAGTTACAGTTCCAGTGTTGTTAATGGAGATCTTTGAATCTCTAGTCATACTTGAACATTGTTGAAGCTCTTGTGTCAATGTATGAGTTTGTGGACAATCAACTGTAAGAGCAGTACGCGTTGTATATTCACTGGTTATATTTGTCGATAGACCAAGACGATATCTCCATTTTACAGTTGCATTATCAGCTGCTCCAGGGGATTCTAAGACCAATGGAGTTCCATTAATTACTGGAGAAGTTCCTTTTGTTATCCATCCATTTCCACTGTCATACCATGCTTCTACGTAAACAGTCTCAGAAGAGTTGTTTGTAACAGTTAGTGCAGAAACACTCTTTCCTTCAACGCAAGCTTTTAAGGTATCATTTACAGAAACTTGATTCAATACTTCGGTCTCACAGTCTAATGCTGGTATTGACCCAAAAGTTGTTTCAGCTGCACTAGAAAGCTTTACTACAGTTCCAGCATATTTATACTTCCAACTTATGGTTTGACCATTAATAAGAGATCTAGTTAGCACCAACTGATCGCCCGCTATTATCTCAACTGTTGAAACCTCTGTAGTCCAGTCTCCAGAATTGATATTTGAGTGAACTGTAACAAGCAATGGAGTTGACCCAGTATTGTTTAGTGTAAGTGTAGATGTTGCAGTCTGATTAGAACAGGTACCCATCTGGTGAACAACTGAGATAAAAGTACCACAATCTACATCAATTGCTCCACCGGCTAATGGGGTAAAACTAATATTCGCTAACGCAGCGGTACTGTAAGCAGCTTTATATCTCCACTCAATTGAAGAACCCGAAGTTACAGAATGTGAGGTACTTGTATTCGCTCCAGCTACGACAAGACCATTTGATGAAGTGATCTTATCTGTCCAAACTCCTCCATCAATTCTGTATTGTATATGATAGTAAGCTGGTGCAGCGCTAGAGGAGAGAGTTCCGTAGTGGAACTTTGAAGACTTGGATCCGCTCAAACATTGGCCTATAGATGTATAAGGTGTAGGAATATTAACACCTGTACAATTCACAATCTCTGATGTATCAGTTGGAACCCATTGTAAGTTGTCGAAATCATTTCCAGTTTCTGATATCTTATATCTCCAAGTAATAGTTTCACCTTCAGAAACAGACTCTTGAAGGAATGTAGATAATCCAGAGCCGACCAGTACTTGATTAGCAGACAATGTCCAATCTGTACCATTTGTAGAGTATTCGGCTTTATAGTATAAAGTTCCAGAGCTTGAATTATTAATATTTAATTTAGAAGTCTTATAGCCGTTTGCATCACAATCATCATCAAGTTCTACGGTAATATCGTTAGCAGCACATGTAATTGTTCTTAAAGTGTCAGTAGTCCAATCAGTCGGAAGGTCTGATACAGTTTTTCCAACTTTATATCTCCATTGAATTGTTTGGCCTGTCTGGATAATCTGTGAATGTGGAAATTGCCCATCAGTACCTAGTGTAATATCTGGTTTATCAACCCATCCACCGTCATTAACATTTACTTGCACCTTGAACAGTGCTGAGGTTGTTGCGCTTGTACTATTTTTAATAATGAATTTGACTTCTTTTGTATTGTTGTAACAAATTCCAAAAGATACTTCCACACTAGGATCTATAGTTGCACAGTTGACAGTTGCAGACTGAAGAGCATCAACAAATGATGCAGAGACTAATCCAGCCAATGAAGTTGCTGCTTTGTATCTCCATTGAATATATTTACCAGTATCAACATTTTGTGTAAATTCTGCAGACTGTGTATTTGATCCAGCAGCACCTAAAGTTAAATCAGTATCAACAGTAACCCAAGAATTACTGCCTTGAATAAAGTACTCCACTTGGTAATACACTGTACCACTTGTGTTATTCGTTAAAACGTATCTTGAAAGTGAAGCGTTATTAATACAGGTATCAAGATTTAGAGATGTAACTGTATCTAATGAACAGTTTACTTCATCACTCACACTTAATGTAATGTAAGAGGATGGAGTTGTAGCGGTAGACATAGGATAATATCTCCACTGTATTGTTTGGCCATTAGGTACCATCACATACGTTGTCGCAGATGTGCCTTGAACTACGGCTGTTCCATTAACTTTTGTGATCCAATCCTCGGAATCACCACTTAAATTGTATTGGATATAAAAGTATGCAGGTTGGTTTGCAGACGATGAGTTAGTGTATGTAAATACAGATCTTCTCTCTGATGATGTACAGTTACCAAAAGCAGCAGAACCTGTTCCGTCTAAAATTGGACAATCTACAGTAGTTGAATAATCTACATAATTATCAGGAGCCCCTGTATAGTTATTACTTGTGTTGGTTGTTTGATAACGCCATCTTATTCTCTTTGTATGTCCAACATCATGAGTAATGGAAGTATCTGTGGCTCCAGCTGCTACTGCTATGTTTGATTCTTTCAAAGTCCAATTCTGCCCATCATCTACTGTGTAAAAAACTTGAAAATATATTGTATTTAAACTTTCATTATTTTTAAGACTAAGTGTTGCTTTTTGACTTCCAGAGTCACAAGCCCCCATTGCATTAGTCACTGTTACATCTATAACACAGTTAACGTAATCAAGTGTTGTATCTTCTATCCAAACACCTGTAAATGATGCTGAGGTATCAACAGCCTCGTACTTCCATTCTATTTTTTGTCCTTCATACACCTTTATGTTGTCTGTTGTATACAGACTTACACCAGGTGCAATCGTCGCGTTGACTATGGAGGAGTTTTTCCAAGGAACAATTGCTGTTCCAGAGCCATCAAGGATTTGATACTGTACATTAAATTTGGCTGCTGAAGTTGACGAGCTTGTATTTGTTACTTTGTACGATGATGCTCTATAGTCTGCTGCGCAAGCAGTATAACTTGCTTCACCTGTCACTGCATTAAATGGACAATTAATAACCTTTGTATCTGTATAGCTCCAATCTCCAGAATCAAGGCTGGATAACACTTTGGAAACTTTATATCGAACTTGGATAGACCCGCTATGAACAACCGTAACATCTAGATTATGTTCCTCTGGTTGATTATTGCTTACAACTTCCGCAGTTTTAAATGTCTGCCAATCTGTATCAATATTTCTTTTATATTCAACTTTGAAATAAGTAGTGTCGCTACTTGTTGGGGTTAATTTTACTACTGGTGTGGAGCTACCATTACCGCAGGTTCCAACTCCAACATTGACTTGTACAGTACCACCCTCACAGCCACAATCAACAGTTGCACTAGCATTAACAGTTTCCCACTCTTGTCCTTCAAAGTCACCACCATTAGTAGTATCCTTAACCTGCCAAATAATTGATTTTCCATCGTCAACAAATTTAGATAAAGTATTATTCGTTGATCCTGCAGAGACCGAGATATCGAACGCCGATTCTAAGGAGTCTGTGGCAGATAGCCAAGAATTACCTCCATCCAATGAATACCTCACCTTATAGTATGAGGTGTAGTTGTCGTTATTAGTTATTGAAAGTGTTGAGGTTGCACCTGCATCATCACACTCGCAGGTTGTTAATGTTTGTGAGTACTCAGAGTCTGGGTCACAATCTATTGCTAAGTCTGCGGTATTTACCATGACATGATTCATGAAGTTAGCATTGAAGTTTTCAGTTATTGAACCACTAGTGTTAGTACCCTCATCATAACGATCGTAATATAGACCTGTACTTGTTAATCCTTTTATAAATGCATACTCTGTTGGAGGTTCATCTTCGCTATAGTAGTAACTTCCACGATCGTATATCTGATAGGAACCGTTACTAGAGTAGTAATCGTGGTATCGAATATAACCCCATTTTACCTTAATACTCTGGCCATTTACTGTTTGAACCGAAGGTAAGTTAAACGTTATCGAATTAGTCAGTTCATCCGTTTGAGTTGCAACTGTACTCCAACTAACTCCTCCATTTGTAGAGTATTGATAAAACAATCTTGCTTTCTCATATGGTTCTAAATGGGTAACAGTTGTATCTTCAAACTTGAACTCTACCTGACCCTTATTTTCGAGACATGTTAACTGTGTTGTTGTAAGAGTAACTGGTTGAAGGTCATTGCTATTACAATCAGAGTCTGCAGCTACAGTAATGGTTGAATAATTTCCAGTAAAGTTTTCCATATACTTTGTAGACGTGTCGCTTGAGTAATGTCTATATCTAATTTGATACCCATGCGAAGAGTCAAGCAAGATAACACTAGCTACATATTCGCTTGTGTTGTAATAATAGGGTCTGACATAACCAAAATATGTAGCATTATCACCAGTTAAGCCCCCATAATCATGATTTTTGTACCACTGTGTGTTACCTTCATTTGAATACTGCATTTGTCCAAAAGGTTTCCAAGTATTTCCATCATGTGAAATCTCAACTTGAAAATGAACATATGTGTTACTGGATACACTGGTACGTGTTCTTAATTTTAATTCAAATTTATCAGGTCCATATAAGCTACAAGACACATAGTCTGTTTGGAAGTAGAGGGGGTCATCAGTTGAATCGCCTACTGAAACTCCACAATCAACAGTTATTGGTGTTGCTTCAACGGCAGTGGCGTAAGTACCACCTGTAGTGTTTTCAATATGATACTTAATTGTAACTATGTCTCCATCACTATAAGTCCCAAATAGATCGACAGTACTTGTTCCAGAGGTCGCCGAGAGTGTAAGGGTTCTCTCAACCGAGTATGCACCGTCATTTACTTTTATTTGATAAATTAAGTAGTTGGTATCACTGGTGTTTCCACCATAAGTTAGTCTGATTGTTTGTTCATTGTCGTAGCATGAGCTCGCAGAGTGCAGTTGGCTGAAAGAATGAGAAGTAACATCACTTGTACAATCAAGAAGAAGCGTTGATGTGTTCGTAAAACTTCCGCTTGTGACAGGTGAAGTGACCGCATACCTGTACTTCATGACAATTGTTGTTCCCTGTGGAATAGTATCTTGGATAGTGTATGTTTCTACAGCACCAGGTAAAATACTCTTATAAATGACAGCATTGCCGTTGTTTGGGTCATAAAATGCCTCTTCCCAGGTATTGCCTAAATCAACTGAGTACTGAACATGGAAGTAGCCTCTTGCCCAACCATTATTGCCAATTGTAATGGATGGTGTTGCACCACCTGAGACACAAGTGCCTAAAGCAATTGATGCTGTGCTAGCTCCTACTGTAGGACAGTTGACTGTTTTTACTGCTGAGTAGTAAAGCTTTGAGTTGCTAAAATCACCGCTAGTATAAGAAAATTTAAATTTGTACTGAATTGTACCTGCGTGGTTGACAGTTGAAGAATCTGTATATGAGGTGCCTACTGCAAGATTAGTCTCAACATCAGTCCAGTTACTTCCACCATCCGTCGTTTTTGCAAGGTACAGATAATACTGCGTACCAGCAGGTCTTGTGACAGTAAACGTTGCAGTTGCGAACCCTCCTATTTCTAAAGTGTTTTGACACTCTCCAAAAGTGACAAGATCGCTGTAAGTATCATCAGTTGAATCAGTTGTTGTTGCTGTTCCCCAATCAGTAGTTGTGATGACAGGGTCACAATTTGTTGTTCTTTGTTCAGTAGATTTTCCATAATATCCCCAGACAATCCAATCAGTGCTTGCAAGTTCACTTTCAGCAAATGCAATTTTATATCTAATTTTCATTACGGAGCCAGACAATGCACGTGTTCCAAGATAAATGTATGAATTATTATAACTTGACTGCATGTTGATATAATTTGTAGCTTGGACTGCCGTATAGCCATCTGTTGCTAGATTTCCAGTAACATCACTATTACCTACTGCGAGATCAGCATTGTAATGATAGTTCGAATACGTTCTGTAAAATAAATCATTTGTAGTCCAGTTAGCGCCATCGTCGAGTGAGATTTCAAAAGCATACCAAAGAGCTGTTCTGCTTGCATCGTTATAGTTAGAATTGTACAGTTGCCAACCCATCCACTGCTTGTTATCAACACAACTATTAACTACATTGGATGGGAATGTCTCGTACTGATGTTCAGTCCGATTTGGTGAAATACCAGCCAGGGAACAGTCGTGTAACCAACTAATTCCATTTGATGGATTATTTATAAATTGTTCTTCATAAATAGTGGTATTCCATGATGGATTTTCAGTATAAGACTTCTGAATTTTCCACCCCATATAAGCAGTTGATTCATTGGTATATGTTTTTGCTCCAGCGGTGTAAACCAAAGTTTGCCCAGCAGCAATCGAGAACGTTGTTGTATCTGAAGAATCGAATGCAGATCCGGTATTGTAGCTATACGGGTTAGCTGTTTTTGTCGGTGTTACTTTAAAATAAACAGTCTCTGACTCATTATTAGTAAGAGTTAATGTAGAGGTCTGACCTGCTGAGCTACACGCTGTAACTTCATAACTTAATGTAACAGATGGGTTACAGTCGTTGAATTCATAGGTTGTATATTTATATGGGTACGCACTTGTATTGGTCCAATCAGGATTCTCAATATAAGAACCTTGTACAACCCACTGCATATAACCCTCAGTATCATCAGGATAAAGTTTTCTCATGTCTGGACTGTTGGTAGCATCATAAGTTAGAGTTTGACCTGCTGCGACTGAAAAAGTTATTGCGTTAGACCAATCAACATAGCTTGAAGAATATTGGTTGTAGTATGAAGATGAATTTAAAGAAGGAGCAGCTTTGAAATACAAAGTCTGTGCTTCATTATTTGTTACTGAGAGAGTTGAGTACCTTCCGACAGAGGAACAAGTACTAAAGGTTGCTGACTGTGTAAAGTCGGCAACACAGTTCGCTTCTCTACTAAAAACTGCCCAAGCTGCGTTTGATGTTGAGTCCGTTGGATTTGTCTCAGCAATACGATATCTAAAATATCCTGTTGAAGACGAAGCAATAGTTTCTGTTGCTGAAAAAGTAAGGGATTGACCATCGGCAAGTGCCTGCCCGTCTACGACCTCCGTCCAATTAACATTATCTGGCGAAAACTCTACATCAATATAACCGCCGTAGCTGTCATTTGATGCATTGTAGTTGGTTACTGTAAGTCGTAGGGTTGCATTACCGGAGCCATCACATATTTGAGAAGTGCTCTGAGAAATTCTAGTGTAATTGGCACTGCTATTTGTTGATTCTCCACCATTACCCCACCAAAGACAATCTACAGCATTACTTGCGGTCCATCGAATCCAGGAATCTCCTGATTTTAAAGAACCACCATTACTTCTTGAAGTGAATGTACCTTCAGTGTTAGAAGAGGAGTATAAATCTGTTGCGTAGTAAATATAATTGCTTGTGCCATACACCATTTTAAATTCTGGAATAACTCCGTGATAAACATTTGCTGTGTATGTATAAGTTTGGCCGGCATTGATTGTACGGCCCCATTGATCTTGCCAGCTAAAAGCACTTGAACCTATAGAAGTTCGTTTTGCATGAGAAAAATACATGGATGTGTTTCCTGTATTACTCAGTGTGACAGTATAAGACATATAGTCGTTGTTACAGGTTCCATTCGTGGTTGCAGTAATAGTACCTGTGTAGGTTTTACAATCTATAGTCCTATTCGTAGCTGATGTAAACCCAGTCGTAGCTGTTGGATTAGCATCTGCCACAATGTACTGAAAATATACTGTCTGACCATTTGCTACTGTTGTTGGCAAACTGATTGTCTCTGGTGTTCCTGAGACAACTAACTCACCATCTATAAAAGTTATCCAAGTACCACTTGAGGTAATTTTGTACTGTACATCAAAATATGCATTAACTGTTCCTGTATTTGTAAGCGTTACTGATGGTGTAGAAGAACCTCCATCACATGTCCCAGCAGCAGTAT
>CACOLU010000021.1 GCA_902628045.1 uncultured Candidatus Actinomarina sp.
CTTCTGAAGAAGTTAAAATTGAAGAAACTTCCCCACCAGTACATCCGTATGATATGCCTGGTGAATGGTTTGTGCTTAATGCTCAATCTGGACATGAAAAAAAAGTAAGAACTAATATTCTAACAAGAATTAAAAACCTACATTTAGAAGATAAAGTATATGATGTTGTCATTCCTACAGATGAAGTTGTGGAAATAAGGAATGGCAAAAAAGTAAATTTAGAAAAAAAGACTTTTCCAGGGTATGTGTTGGTAAGAATGGACTTGGATGACACAACTTGGTATGAAATTAGAAACACGCCTTCAATAATCGGTTTTGTTGGCTCTGGCAAAAGACCAATAGCTTTATCAAGGAGAGAGATTGAAAGAATACTAGGCTCTAATGAAGTAGAAGAAGTAAAGAAAGAATCTCCTAAATTTAAGCCAGATTTTGAAGTTGGTGAAACTGTAAGAGTAACTACGGGACCTTTTGCAGACTTCAATGGCATCATTGAAGAAATTAACTTAGATCAATCAAAAGTTACAGTTTTAGTTAATATATTTGGACGAGAAACTCCTGTTGAATTGGGTTTCACAGATATAGTCAAAAATTAAGGAAAAGATATGTCAAAACCAGTTAAAGCGTTATTAAAACTTCAAATTCCAGGCGGTGGCGCTACTCCGGCACCACCAGTTGGATCTGCTTTGGGTCAGTATGGAGTTAACATCATGGATTTTGTCCAAGCATTTAATAATGATACTGCTAGTAGGCAAGGCGAAACTGTTCCTGTTGAAATTACAATATATGAAGACAACTCTTTTACATTTGTTACAAAAACAGCTCCCGCCTCTTATTTAATTAAAAAAGCAATCGGCATCACTTCAGGATCTCCAGAGCCACATAAAGAAAAAGTAGCTTCAATCACAAAAGACCAGCTTAAAAATATTGCTGAAGCAAAAATGGAAGACTTAAATGCCAATGACATTGATGCAGCTATTTCTATTATTGCTGGAACAGCAAGGTCTATGGGAGTAACTGTAGAAAATTAGAAAACTTATTTTTGGGAGACTAACAGTCGTTTGAACCAAAGGAGGAAAAATGAAAAAAATAGGAAAAAAGTACAAATCAGCTAAAGAAGCAATACCAGCTGAAAAGCAGTCAAAATCAGAAGCAATAAGCTTATGTAAAAACAACGCTCCTGCAAATTTTGATGAGTCAGTAGATGTTGCATTTTCATTAGGCATTGACCCAAAAGATGCTGAGCAGAATATTAGAACAACAGTCTCATTACCAAATGGAACTGGTAAGGATGTTCGAATAGCTGTATTTGCTGGTGGAGAAGCCTTAACAGAAGCTGAATCAGCTGGAGCAGAAATTGTAGGCGGTAAAGAGCTTGCTACTAAAGTTGCATCCGAACAAAAACTAGATGCAGATATAGTTATTTCGACACCTGAAATGATGGCTGAGGTTGGTCAGTTAGGTAAAATTTTAGGACCACAAGGGCTAATGCCTAATCCAAAGACTGGTACAGTAACTCCTAATGTTGCAAAGGCAGTTGAGGACTTTAAAAAAGGAAAAGTTGAGATTAAAAATGACAAATTAGGCAATGTACATTTGTCTATCGGAAAAGTTTCTTTTGATGAAGCTAAGTTAGCTGAAAATTTAGATGAGGTTATTGCTGTTTTAACAAAAGCTAAACCATCATCATCTAAAGGCGAATTCATAAAAAACGTACATATGTCTTCAACCATGGGTCCATCAATTAGTGTTGATATAAACATATAAATAATTTGCATTTATTTTTTGATATGGTTTATATTTAAATCTGATAATTAAAACCAAAGACCGTTAGTAAACAAATGTAAATCTAACGCAGGTAAAGTTTACAGGTCCTTGGTATTGAAGGACTTTTTTTATGGTACGAGAAGACAAGATAAAAGTTGTAAAAGACTTAGAAGATTTATTCAAATCTGCAAATGCTTTAGTGCTTGCAGAGTATAGAGGACTAACTGTTACCCAGCAAACAAAGTTAAGACGTGAATTAAAAAATGCAGGTGCCTCATTCAATGTAGTTAAAATGTCTTTAGCTAAAAGAGCCGCAGAAAATATTGGCTTAGATTCTTTAAATGATTATTTTTCTGGTCCTACTGGGGTGGCAGTAATTGAATCTGATCCTGTCGAAGCTGCAAAAGTCCTAAAAGAATTTTCAAAAGAAAATGAAGCCTTTGTAGTTAAGGGTGGTTTGATGGATTCTGAACCATTAACTATTGACCAACTTAATGTTCTAGCTGAAATTGAACCTAGAGATGTACTTCTAGCAAAAATTGCTGGTGGCTTCAATGCTCCGTTAGTAAAAGTTGCTGCTGGTGCAAAAGCTGTAATCAATAAGGCTAGCTATGCATTAAGTGCTTTAGTAGATAAAAAAGCAAGCGGAGAAGAAGTTTCTGAAGCTGCTGATTCAGATCAAGAAGAAGTGGCTTCTGAAGAAGTTAAAAAAGAGGAGGAATAGCAAATGGCAAAAATGACAACTGATGAGTTGCTTGGTGTCTTTGAGGAAATGACTGTCTTAGAACTAAAAGAGTTTTTAGATGCATTTGAAGAAAAATTTGATGTTACTGCCGCAGCCCCTGTAGCTGTAGCTGCTGCGCCAGCTGGTGGAGGAGATGATGCGGGAGCAGCAGAAAAAGATTCTTATGATGTAGTTCTTTCTGAAGCAGGATCACAAAAAATACAAGTAATTAAAGAGGTAAGGGGCCTTACAAGTCTTGGACTTAAAGAAGCAAAAGAGCTTGTAGATGGTGCTCCATCAGATATTATGACTGGTGTTTCTAAAGAAGATGCTGATAAAGCAAAAGAAGCTTTAGAGGGTGCTGGTGCAACTGTAGAACTCAAATAATTTATTAATTATTTGTTTGCTTAAATAAATAGTACTAATATACTCTACCTTTCGGGTAGCTGTTATTTAATTTTTGAGGAGGCTTGTTGTCCGCTGTTCAGAATTCTAGACTTTCGTTTGCAAAAATTCCTAAAGTTCTAGATATTCCAGATTTATTAATTATACAAAAAGATTCTTTTAATTGGTTTATTGAAGAGGGTCTTAAAGAGATATTAGAAGAAATATCTCCTATTGAAGATTTTTCCGGTAGATTTTCATTAGAATTTTTGAATCATTACTTCGAAGAACCGTTAAAGACACTTGAAGACTGTAAAATAACAGATTCAACTTATTCGCAACCGCTATACGTTACTGCTCAATTTTTAGATCGTGAGACCGGTCAGATAAAACAACAAACAGTTTTTCTTGGTGATTTTCCAATCATGTCAGACACCGGTACTTTCATTATTAATGGAACAGAAAGAGTTATTGTTAGTCAGCTAGTCAGGTCACCTGGAGTATATTTTTCACAAGAAATAGATAAAACATCTGACAAAGAAGTTTTTATTGGGAAAATGATTCCTGGAAGAGGTGCATGGCTAGAGTTTGATACAGACAAACGAGACACTCTGGGTGTAAGGGTTGATAGAAAAAGAAGACAACATATCACTGGTTTTTTGATGGCTCTTGAAGTTATTGAAAATAAAGAAGATGCCATAGAGTTATTAGGAGACTACCCATCTGTAAGAAATACTATTGAAAGAGATCCTGACACAACAAGAGAAGCAGCACTTATTGATTTATATAGAAAACTAAGACCCGGAGAACCTGCAACAGTAGAGTCCGCTAGGAACTTAGTAAAACAAATGTTTTATACACCTAAAAGATATGACTTAACAAAAGTTGGTCGATATAAAGTTGAGCAAAAATTAGGAAGACAATACGGTGAAAAAGATGCTGAGTCTTACACAACTGAAGATGATGGAATGTTAAGAATTGAAGATATGATTGATTCAATTAAATATGTTATTGCTTTACATGCTGGTGAAGATAGCATTATTAACAATAAAGGCAAAGAAGTTCCTGTTCGCCTAGATGACATTGATCACTTCGGAAATAGAAGAATTAGAACAGTAGGGGAACTAGTTCAAAATCAAGTAAGAGTTGGTCTCAGTAGATTGGAAAGAGTAGTTAGAGAAAGAATGACAACTCAAGAGCCTGAAGCTATTACACCTCAATCATTAATAAACATTCGTCCAATTCAAGCATCATTGAAGGAATTTTTTGGAACAAGTCAATTAAGTCAATTTATGGATCAACCGAATCCAATTGCAGGTTTAACTCACAGAAGAAGATTATCAGCTTTGGGTCCAGGTGGTTTGTCAAGAGAAAGAGCAGGTTTTGAAGTTAGAGATGTTCACCCTTCACACTATGGCAGAATGTGCCCAATTGAGACACCAGAAGGACCAAATATTGGACTAATAGGTACTCTTGCTACTTATGGTCGAGTAAACAAATTTGGGTTTATTGAGACTCCATATTGGAAAGTCGAAAAAGGAGTTGTCAAAACTAATAAAGCTGTATACCTGACTGCTGCTGAAGAGGATAATTTTACAATTGCCCAAGCCAATGCTCCTCTAAGAGATGATGGAACATTCCAAAATAAAAGAGTTTTATCCAGACAAAATGGAGGAGAAGTAGCGTTCGTATCAGATAAAGAGATAGATTTTATGGATGTTAGTCCAAAACAAATCTGCTCAGTCACTACCGCTTTAATACCTTTTCTTGAACATGATGATGCAAACAGAGCATTAATGGGTTCAAATATGCAGAGACAAGCAGTTCCATTAGTCAAAACAGAAGCCCCTTATGTAGGAACTGGTATGGAAGAAAATGTTGCAAGAGATTCAGGAGAAGCTCTTATATCTAATATCTCTGGAACTGTTGAAGAAGTATCTGGTAATGAAATTTCAATAAAAGAAGAAGGAACAAATAAAAAGCACAGATTTGAAGTTCTAAAATTTAAAAGATCTAATCAGGCTACAAGCTGGAATCAAAAACCACTTGTTAAGGTTGGTACAAAAGTTAAGCCAGGAGATGTATTAGCTGATGGTCCAAGTACCCAAGGAGGAGAGTTAGCACTTGGTAAAAATTTATTAGTTGGATACATGCCGTGGGATGGATATAACTTTGAAGATTCAATTGTGATATCTGAAAGACTTGTAAAAGAAGATGTCTTAACTTCAGTACACATAGCTGAACACGAAATAGAAGCTCGCGATACAAAACTTGGTGAAGAGGAAATAACAAGAGATATTCCTAATGTAGCTGAAGAAGTTTTAATGGACTTAGATGAAATGGGGATAGTAAGAATTGGAGCTGAAGTATCACCAGGAGATTATCTTGTTGGGAAAGTTACTCCAAAAGGAGAAACTGAGTTAACACCAGAAGAAAGACTTTTGAGAGCTATTTTTGGTGAAAAAGCAAGAGAAGTCAGAGATACTTCTTTGAGAGTTCCTCATGGCGAAAGAGGAAAAGTAATAGATGTACAAATCTTAAAACGTGATGACGGAGCTGACTTACCACCTGGAGTCAATCAAAAGGTTAGAGTATATGTTGCAATACAGAGAAAAATTCAAGTTGGTGACAAGTTGTCAGGTCGACATGGAAATAAAGGTGTTATATCAAAAATTCTTCCAATTGAAGACATGCCATATATGGAAGATGGAACTCCTTTAGATATAATGCTTTCACCATTAGGGGTTCCAAGCAGAATGAATCTCGGTCAAATTTTAGAGACACATCTTGGTTGGGCAGCTGATCAGGGCTGGAATGAATATAAAGGCCAAACAAAAGCATCAAGAGGTGCAAAACCCGGAACTCTTATTTCAACTCCGGTATTTGATGGTGCTGATGAAGATGAAATACATGAAATTTTAAGAAATGTAAATCCAAATAGAGATGGAAATTTGATGGTTGATGAAAATGGTAAGGCAACTCTTTATGATGGTCGTACGGGAGAGTCTTTTGATTCAAAGATTACTGTCGGCTTTACATATATATTAAAGCTAATTCACTTAGTTGATGAAAAAATTCACGCTAGATCAACTGGTCCCTACTCAATGATCACTCAGCAACCATTAGGAGGTAAAGCTCAATTTGGTGGACAACGATTTGGGGAAATGGAAGTTTGGGCTTTAGAAGCTTATGGTGCTAGTTATGCACTTCAAGAACTTCTTACTATTAAATCTGATGATACCGTAGGTAGAGTAAAAGTTTATGAATCAATAGTTAAAGGTGACAATATTCCTGAGCCAGGCATACCTGAGTCTTTCAAAGTTCTTTTAAAAGAAATGCAAAGTTTATGTTTAAATGTCGAAATTCTTTCAGCAGGTGAAGAAATTTCAATGAAAGATATAAGTGATGAATATGTAAAAACTGCTGAAACATTAGGAATTGATATGACAAGGCCAGAACAAGATGAGGTTGAGGCATAAATATGGATAAAGTTTTTGATGAATTAAGTATTAGTCTTGCAACTTCTGATCAAATGAGAAGTTGGTCTTTTGGGGAAGTAAAAAAACCAGAAACAATTAACTACAGAACTTTAAAGCCTGAAAAAGATGGTCTATTTGATGAAAGAATATTTGGACCCACAAAAGATTGGGAATGTTCATGTGGAAGATACAAAAGAATCAGATACAGAGGGATTGTTTGTGAGAGATGCGGTGTTGAAGTAACTAGACGTGAAGTAAGAAGAGAGAGAATGGGTCACATTGAACTCGCAGCTCCTGTCACTCATATTTGGTATTTTAAAGGAGTACCAAGTAGGTTAGGTTATTTCTTGGATATGTCTCCAAAAGAGTTAGAGAAAGTGATCTATTTTGCAGCGTATTTAGTTGTCTCAATCGATTCAAAAAAAAGAACAAAAGATTTAGCAGAACTAGAAGAAGCAGTCGTAGCTGAAGTGGAGATAGTTAATGAAGATTTTGAAGAATGGGAACAAAAAAGAATTAAACAGATGGAAACTGAAATTAAAGCTATGGAAAATGCAAAAATTCCTGAACCAGAAATTCAAATTAGAAAAAAAGAAGTCGAAAAAGAAATTAAGCAAAAAAAAGCTAAGTCAGATGCTGAAATCAAAGTAATCGAAGAAGCATTTGCTACCTTGAAGACACTAAAGCCAAAAACGCTGATAGAGAATGATACTTTATGGCGTGAAATGATAGACAAATATGATGAGTATTTTACTGGTGGTATGGGAGCAGAAGCAGTAAGAGAGTTAGTACAGCTTGTTGACTTAAAAGCTGAAATGGAAAAATTAGAAACAGATTTAGACTCAAAGTCAGCTCAAAGACGTCAAAGAGCTATTCAACGTATGAAAGTTATCAAACCATTTGCGGATGGAAAAAACCCTCCCGAAGCAATGATCCTCGAAGTTGTTCCTGTAATTCCCCCTGAACTTCGTCCTATGGTTCAATTAGATGGTGGTAGATTTGCAACTTCAGATTTAAACGATTTATACAGGAGATTAATTAATAGAAACAACAGATTGAAAAAACTCATTGAGCTAGGTGCTCCAGACATAATTATTAGTAATGAGAAAAGAATGTTGCAAGAATCTGTAGATGCTTTATTTGATAATGGTAGAAGAGGACGTGCCGTTGCAGGTGCAGGTGGACGTGGTCTTAAGTCACTATCGGACATGTTAAAAGGTAAACAGGGAAGATTTCGTCAGAACCTCCTTGGTAAAAGAGTTGATTACTCAGCAAGGTCTGTGATTGTAGTTGGTCCTCATTTAGAATTACAACAATGTGGGCTTCCAAAAATGATGGCATTAGAATTATTTAAACCATTTGTCATGAAAAGGCTTGTTGAACTTGGACTCGCTCAAAATATAAAATCTGCCAAAAGAATGGTTGAAAGATCAAGGGCTCAGGTTTGGGATGTTTTAGCTGAAGTAATTGAGGAACACCCCGTTCTATTAAATAGAGCTCCAACTTTACATAGACTTGGTATTCAGGCATTTGAGCCAATACTTGTAGAAGGAAAAGCTATCCAGGTACATCCTTTGGTCTGTGAAGCATTTAATGCAGATTTCGATGGAGACCAAATGGCTGTTCATGTTCCACTATCAGCAGAAGCACAAGCAGAGGCAAGAGTACTTATGTTATCTACTAACAATGTTTTGTCTCCAGCTTCTGGAAATCCAATTGTTTCACCAAGCCAAGACATGGTTATAGGTCTTTATTACATTACTGAATGTCATGAGGAGTTAGAAAGTGCAAAATTAAATTTTGTTGATTTTAATGAAGCTCAAGTTGCTTATGAAAATGGCCATATCAAGTTGCAAACACCAATAAATGTAAGGGTTGGAGATTTGGCTGGTGATCAAGAAATGCACTCAGAATTAAAAGGAAGGTTCTCTGAACTGTTAACTGATCAACCAGTTGATGG
>CACOLU010000022.1 GCA_902628045.1 uncultured Candidatus Actinomarina sp.
TAAATTTAGAGTTATTATCATTTAACAACTCTTCTATTATTTTGTAAGCAGATCCATTTGCACTGTCAATAAGTAGATCAAAATTTGTTAAGTCGAAATCAAGAATCTGATTTAGAAATTCGAAATAAGTTTTAAATCCCTCTTCAGAATCCTTGTAACTAGTATGTGCAGTAGGTAAAGAAATATTTGTAAAGTTTGCTTCAATTTCAATTTCAATTTCGTCCTGAAGCTTGGAACCATTTTCATCAATTAATTTAATGCCATTATATTCACTTGGATTATGAGAAGCTGAAATTATAATTCCTAGATTATGTCCAAATTGGTCTAGCAATACTGGCATGGACCCAGAGGGTAATATTCCATAATTAATTACTTCAATATTTTCAGAAAACCCCTCACAAATCCAATCTAATATTTCTAATGAAGAATCTCGGGTATCTAAAATTACTGCAACAGATGTTGGTTTTAAAATATCTTCAACAGAACAAGCGACATTAGATACTATTTCTTTGGTTAAATTTTTATTTGGAATACCTCGGATTCCATCAGTACCGAAATATTTCTTCAATTTGTTTTTTATCTCTTAGTGAACTGTTCAGCTCTTCTAGCTTTTTTAAGACCGTATTTCTTTCGTTCTACTTTTCGAGCATCTCTGGTAAGAAGTCCTGCCTTCTTAAGTTTTGGCCTGAGTTCAGGGTTCATTTTGATTAATGCTCTAGATATTCCTAGAGCAACCGCATCTGACTGTGCAGATAATCCGCTTCCATTTACATTTACAACCATATCAAATTTGCCCTCAAGAGATACAACTTTAAAAGGTTTTTCTATCGTCATTTTCATAGATGGACTAGGAAAATATTGTTCTAAATTCTTTCCATTGAATGTAAAATTACCGTTTCCTTCAGTAATAGTTACTCTTGCTACAGAAGATTTTCTTCTTCCTGTTCCATAAAAATTATCAGGCATTTTCCTCAACTTTCTTTATGTTGAAAACTAATTCTTTTGGGTTTTGACTTTGGTGAGGATGATTAGAGTCAGGATAAATATGTAATTTTTTCAATACTGCTCTTCCAAGACGATTTTTTGGAAGCATACCCCATACTGCTCTTTCAATTATTTTTTCAGGTTTTCTTTGCCTTAATGAATTAAAGCTTTCAGATTTAATTCCCCCAGGATAGCCAGAGTGAGAGTGATACATTTTTTGTTCAGGCTTTTTTGATGTAATAGCAATCTTTCCAGCATTAATTACAATAACATGATCTCCTACATCCAAGTGAGGAGCATATTGTGGTTTATGCTTACCACGCAAGATTTGTGCTATCTCACTTGCTAATCGACCAATTGGAAGACCTGATGCATCAACTACGTGCCATTCTCGCTCAGAAGCCTCTATACTTTTAAATGTTGTTTTTATATTCATTTATCAATCTTAAGAATTGTAACGAACTACTAGTATAAAGTGCATATATATTTATGAAAACTAGTATTTAACATTCCAAAGTATTAGTCCATTTGGTGGTGCTATGTAATTTATTCTTTTATTTTTTGGATTGATAAGATTTTCATAAATATCTTCATAAAGGATTTTATCCTCACAATATGCAATATGTACACCAACTATATTTCTTACCATGTTTCTTAAAAAGGAACTGCCTGTAATTGTATATTCATAAAAATCTCTTTTTTTTGTCCAGTTGCTTCTAAAAATTTTTCTTTTTGGATTTGTACTTACATTTTTTTTTGCAAAAGCAGAAAAATTATGTTCACCAATGAATATTTGTGATAGAAAATTAAGTTTTTTTAAATCTAATTTTTTTTGATACAAATACGATTGATGTGATAAGTAGGGGTATTGCTGTTTTATATCTGATACGAAATATTTATATGTCCTTTGTTTAGCGTCATATCTAGCATGAAAACTTTCTTTTATTGCCTTCACGTAATTTATTGAGATTCTTGGCCCCAAAATTTTATTTAAAGAATTTATTATTTTGTCATCAAAAATTAATTCGGTTTGGATACTTAATACCTGTTCTTTTGCGTGAACGCCTGCATCCGTTCTTCCTGCATAATTTAAGGTGTACTTGTCGGTAAATATATTTAAGGCTTTTTGAAATTCACCTTGTATAGTTACTTTATCTTTTTGAATTTGAAAACCATGAAAATCTTTTCCATCGTAGGAAATACTCAGTTTGTAATTTGCCATTAAACAAAAATGCGAATTGGATCAGAGAAAAATATTAGTATAGCTAAAAAAGTTACGGAAGAAATGCTTGCTACTCTTATATGAAGAAGAAATGCAGTTGCAAGGCTTTTTGTTAATACAAAATACATCCATCCAAAAATAGATAAAGTAAGAAGTTGTAATATATTTTGAGAAATAGAAATGTAATTATTTGCAAATATAACTATGCCGAAAACACCCAAAATTCCGTGGGTATAACCTGTAAAAATCAACAGGTTGGTAATCTCAATAACTGTATTGAATGCTCTTGTTAATAAAAACCAAGATGCCAAAGATGCAAACAGCCATGCAAAAACTCCATCGACTAATCCATAAAATACAACATCACTTATGTTTACTGAACTGTGATTTATTATAAATGGTACGTAAATACTAATAAGACTAGCTAATACTACTATGAGTGCATTTCCAGATTCATATCTATCATTACTAATTTTGATAAATACATCTTGGTTCAATCTAATAAATTTTTGAAATTGTGACCAGATATTTTTTAAGGAATTCAATTCTAAACTAGTTCTAATACAGCTAGCTCTGTGCCATCACCCTGTCTGTAGGTAGTTCTTGTTATTCTGGTATAACCACCACTTCTGTCTTCATACTTTGGACCAATTTCATCAAAAAGTTTTGCTACTACAGCCTTGTTTTGTATCATTTTTAGCACTTGTCTTCTGTCGTGCAATGTTCCACTTTTTGCTTTAGTAATTACTTTCTCAGCATAAGGCTTTACAGTTTTAGCTTTTGTAACTGTTGTTTCAATCTTTTCATGTTCAATTAAAGAACTGATTAGATTACTAATAATTTGATCTTCATGTGAAGAAGAACCCCCAAGTCTTTTACCTTTCGTAGGTTTAGGCATCAGCCATATCTCCTGAGTCAAGATCAGAACTTGTTGGTAAACTTAGTCCAAGCTCATCAAGCTTTGCAACTAATTCATCTAAGCTTTTTTGTCCAAAGTTTGTTAGGTTTAGCAAATCATCTTCTGTATATTCAAGAATTTGTCCAACAGTTGTAATATTTTCTCTACCAAGACAATTTCTTGGTCTTTCAGATAAATCTAATGCATCAACAGATAACGAAAGATCAGGGGAACTTCCTTCAGAAATAGTCAATTCTCCAAGTTCTAACCCAACTCCTTCATCAATATCTGCAAAAAGCTTCCATAATTCACCAAGAGTTTTGCCAACTGATGAAATTGCTTCACTTGGCTCAATTGAACCATCAGTTTCAACATCTAATGTCAACTTATCATAGTCCGTTACTTGACCAACCTGTGTAGGTGAAACAGTGTAGCTTACTTTTACAATTGGAGAAAATATAGAGTCAATTGGTATGAAATTTGAGTCACTAGTTTTATTTTTATCAGCCAATCTATAGCCAACTCCATGTGCTACTGAAACTTCCATATCGAGCGTTGAGCTATCGGACAATGTACAAACTTTCAAGTCTGTATTTACAACTTCAACTCCAGAAGGGCATTGGATTTGTGCAGCAAGAACATCACCAGGTCCTTTAGCTTTAACAGTAAGTGTATGATTTTCTTGGTCATCAACCTTTAGTACTAGTCTTTTTAAATTTAGAAGTAAGTCCAAAACATCTTCTACCACTCCTGGAATTGATGTAAATTCATGATTTACTCCATCAATTTTAATTCCAGTTACTGCTACTCCCGGCACTCTAGAAAGCAGTGCTCTTCTCATTGTATTGCCTAAGGTGAGACCAAACCCAGGTTCTAAAGGTTCAATTACAAATTGTGTTCTATTTTTACCAAGCTCTTCTTGGGTAATTTCTGGCCTTTGTAGCATTAACATTATATTTCTCCTCTCAAAAGTTTACTTTGAATAAAGCTCTACTATTAACTGTTCTTCAATCTGTGAACTTGCATCGCCTCTTGAAGGCTCAGCATTAATTTTTACAGATTTCTTTTTATTATCTACATCTAACCAGCTAGGTATCAAATTGTCCTGTCCAGTATCGATAGTATGTTGGATAATTATCAAATCTTTGCTTGCATCTTTAATTTCAATTACATCGCCTGGTTTTACCTTATGTGATGGAACATCTACAAATCTACCATTTAGCTTAAAATGTCTATGAGAAACTAACTGCCTTGCTTGAGGCCTTGTAGAAGCAAATCCAGCTCTGTAAATAACATTGTCTAATCTTGATTCAAGAAGTACAAGGAGATTCTCTCCGGTTATGCCCGGCATTCTTGTTGCCTCTTTATAGTAATTTCTAAACTGTTTTTCCAGTACTCCATACATGTATCGCACTTTTTGTTTTTCTTTTAGCTGGGTCCCATAATCTGTTTCTCTAACTCTTTTTCTACCATTTTCACCAGGAGGATAAGGCCTATCCTGAAGTGCTTTGTCACCTTTTTTATTCTCAAAAACATTAAAGCCAATTCTTCTTGATACTCTTACTCGAGGTCCTGTATACCTAGCCATTATCCTCTTCTTCTTTTCTTTGGTCTGCAGCCATTATGAGGTGTTGGAGTTATATCTTTAATTGTTCCGACATCCATACCCATATTTTGTAGAGTTCTTACTGCAGTTTCTCTCCCAGCACCAGTACCACTAATAATTATATCTAGCTTTTGCACCCCATATTCAGTAGCTCTTCTTACAGCTTCCTCAGCTGCTACTTGTGCAGCATAAGGGGTAGACTTTCTGGATCCCTTAAAACCAACAGATCCACCAGACGTCCAAACGATAGTTTCACCAGATGGGTTTGATATATTTATAATTGTATTATTAAAACTTGCTTTTATATGTGCTACTCCAGCAGGTACATTTTTTTTGGCTTTCTTTTTAGTTTTTTGATCAGCCATTATTTCAATGCTTTCTTTTTACCAGCTATTGCGAATCTTGGACCTTTTCTTGTCCGTGCATTTGTATGAGTTCTTTGACCTCTAACAGGAAGTCCTTTTCTATGTCTTAAACCTTGATATGTGCCAATTTCTGTCTTTCTTCTTATATTCTGTGATACGTCTCTTCTAAGGTCACCTTCTACTCTAAAATTTGCCTCGATGTACTTTCTAATTTGTGCAACTTCGTCATTTGTAAGATTGCTGACACGTGTACTTGGATCAATTTTAAGATCTGCACAAATATCGTCAGCTCTTTTTGCACCAATCCCATGTATATATCGTAGTGATGCAATAACTCTTTTTTCTCTTGGAATATCAATACCTGAAATACGTGCCATTTAAACTTAACCCTGCCTCTGTTTGTGGCGAGGATTTCTTTTATTTATTACGTAAAGCTTGCCCTTTCTTCTAACGATCTGATCGTTTGGGCCCCTCTTTTTAACGCTTGATTTAACTTTCATTTGTGTCTCCAAATAATTCTACCTCTTGTGGGATCATATGGTGAAACTTCCATTTCAACGATATCCCCAGGTAAAATTCTTATGTACCTCATTCTCATTTTTCCAGACACATGGGCTAAAATTTCTGCACCACTTTCAAGTTGAACTTTAAAAGATGCATTTGGTAGAGTCTCCATAACTGTTCCTTGAACTTTAATTATGTTTTTTTCTTTTTCTACCAAAATTAGCCTTGATTATGTGACCGATTTACTAGATTAGTGCGATTTGAAACTATTACAAACACAAAATTAAAATAAGTTTTCTGTAAAAACACGTGTCCCTTCCTCGGTTAATCCTACTGTGTGCTCCCAATGGGCTGAATTTTGGCCATCTAGTGTCTTAACGGTCCACCCATCTTCATCAACCATTGTTTCTTCAGAACCCAAGTTAAACATAGGTTCAATACAAATAGCCATTCCTGTCTTCAACTCAAAACCTGTATTTTTTTTACCATAGTGAGGTACCTGTGGTTCTTCATGCATTTCCTGGCCAATACCGTGGCCAACATAGTTTTTTACATTACCAAGATTTTTTCTTGTTGCTATTTTGTCAATTTTATATCCAATTGTTCCTAACTTTTGCCCATCTTTAACTAGTTTTACAGCTTCGTTTAATGCATGTTTCGTAGTCTCAATAAGAAACTTATCCTCATTTGAGATTTCTCCTACCCCATAAGTAAATGCTGCATCAGCATGAAAACCCTCAAATGATACTCCAACATCTATAGAAATAATGTCACCTTCTTGTATAGTTTTATCATTAGGTATCCCATGAACTATTGCATCATTCGGTGATGCACAAATGTAAGCAGGGTAAGGACCATGTCCAGGGGGTGCATAGCCAAAAAAACTAGATTCAACATTTGACTTTTCAACAATATTTTTAGCAATATCATCTAAATCTCTCAGAGTCATACCAGGTTTAGTTGAGTTGTATATTTCGTAATGAATGTTTGAGACTACTTTGCCGGCTCTTGCCATCCTTTCAAAATCTTTAGAAGTTTTATATGTAAGCATGGTCTATTCAAACTCTTTCAATATTAAATTATAAATATTTTCAACTTCTCCAACAGCATTTATCTTTGTAACTAAATTTTTTATCTCATAGTATTCAATTAGTGGAGC
>CACOLU010000023.1 GCA_902628045.1 uncultured Candidatus Actinomarina sp.
GATGAATAAAAAGTAAATAAGATGGCAGCGTAAAATTTAAAATTGATTCTCATTTTATTTCAAGTTTTGAAAATTTATTTGACCATTCTGAAATACAAAGAATAGCCCATATAGATCTATCAAAACTTTCAAAATTTAATACTGATTTCTCAAATTCCGTTTTTTTAAAATAATCAGAATTAGCAAAAGTAGAATTTAATATTGTTTCAAGAACAAACTCTTTAAAAGTTGGAATATTTAACCAGTCATTTAAAGGTACTGGAAAGCCCATTTTTTCTTTTCTTAAAGATATTTTTTCAGGTAAGTATTTTTTAGAAATTTCCTTGAGTGGGCTTTTTAAAACACCCTGACCAAACTTTAAAGTAGGATTAAGATTTATTGCAGAGTTAAAAACGTTTTGATCTAAATAAGGAACTCTACTTTCTAGTGAATGCGCCATCGATACCCTATCCTCAACTTGCAAAAGTCCGGGTAATATATACTTAATATCAAAATGAAGCATTTTGTTAATAAGTGATTTTTCATTAATTTCATTCATTTTGTTATAAAAAATTTCCTTAGAATCTTTAATAATCTCAAGAAGATCATTGCTAAACCAATTATTCGGAATAGTTCTCTCTAAAATATTTTCATACCTAGTTGTTGGATCTGTAAACAAATTTTGAGCCCACATCTTCTTTATTAATGGAATGTAATCTTTAAGTGTTGGTAAAGCTTTAGATACTGTGTCTAAATTTACAATGTGATTGTTGATTTGTGTTTCATTAATTGATCCATGAATCACTTGTTCCAAGTAAACAATCAAATATCTTGCATATCCGGCAAAAATTTCATCTCCTCCTTGTCCCCCAAGTAGTACTTTGACATGTTCTGATGCAAATTTATTAACCATATATTGTGGAAAAACTCCAGGACCGACTATTGGGTAATCTAAATAGTGAATTATGTCTTTAAAGTGTTCAATAAAATCTTCATATGTGATACCTATTTCAAATAATTCAATATTTAAATGTTTGGCAACTTCTCTGGCATACTCAATTTCAGAATAAGATTTTTTATCTTCTGGAAAGTAACCGTGAAAGGCTTTAAGATCTTTTTTAAATTTTTTTGCAATTGCAGTAATTAAACTTGAATCTATTCCACCTGATAAATGACTGCCAATATTTACATCTGCAAAACATTGCATTTCAACACTCTTTATTATTTTGTTTTCTAAATCATTAATATCATTTGTTGAGTTCGAATGAGACAAAAAATCAATATCAAAGTATTTTATTTTGTTAATTTGTCCTGTTTTATTTTTAATTTTTAAATAATGTCCAGGTTCTAATAAATTAATGTCGTCTGAAATAGTTTTATCGCTCAAATAAAATTGATATCTAAAATATTGACCAAAAGCTTCCGACGAAATTTTTATTTTATCATTTTCCAAAGTTTTCATTTCAGAAGAAAAGTAAATTGACTTGTCTTTTAAAGAATAATAAAGAGGCTTTATTCCAAATTGATCTCTAATCAAATAAGTTGTATCTTCTTCTTTGTCCAAAAGACAGATTGCAAACATTCCATTTAGTTTTTTTATACCGTCAATACCATACGTTTTAAAAATTTGAAGCAAAACTTCAGTATCAGAGTTAGTTTGAAAATCTAATCCTTTATCATTTAATTCATCTTTTAATTGCTTAAAGTTGTATATTTCTCCATTAAAAAATAAAGTGTATTTACCATCTAAATCAGACTTAGGTTGGCTTCCATTCTTGATATCTATAATGGATAATCTAAAAAAATCTACATATATATTATCTAGTTTTAAATTTGTATACTCATCAGGTCCTCTATGTTCGATTAGCAATGATTTCTGTTTTAAATCATTAATGTTGTCAGGTGAATATTCTCCAACTACCCCATTAAATCCACACATAAATAATTCCTTATAATTTACTAATTCTTTTTTTCCAACCTGTTTTAGGCCAGTATATAACAGGAATTAATAAGATATAACCAAGAATAGTTATCCAAGGTACCATTTTTGATTCTGCAGTTTTGTTTTCATATTCTAGCTCAAAAGGAACTTCAGAAAACTTTGCATTTATCAAAGAAAGTTTTATTAATTTTTCAAATGTGCATACAAAACCAAACGACCCCAGCTGGATAAAACTTCCACCATAAACTTTAAAAGCTTTTTGAATAATTTCTAAACTATATGCTCTAAAACCACCTGTATACTCAGAAATTTTTGGTACCGGAAAGAATAATTTTACAAAATAACGAGCAAATAAACTATATGCTCTTCTAACTATTGATAATTGTTTGTCATTTGTCTTGATTCTTGATGCAACTGCAACATCGCATTTTTCAGATATTTCATTAATTAGTTTTTTTAAGTAAATAGGGTTATGAGTTGCATCTCCATCCATCCTAACTAGTACATCACCACTTTTTCCATTTTCAGCAACATGCTCAAATATATCTCTTATCGCTTCTGCAAGCCCTCTGTTGTATAAATGTCTAATTACATGTATATTTTCATCTTTACTTATTTGATTGATAAAATCTTTACTACCATCAGTTGATCCATCATCACAAATAACGATCATATAATCATCAAATTCAGACTGTAATACATCTTGTAAGTTTTCTATGAGACTATTTATAGCTGGCCACTCATTAAAAACTGGCAGAGCAACCCATATTGTTTTTTTTTCATTCATGTAAGAATCTCTTCAATCTTAGATATCATATTTTTAACAGCATTTCCATTTCCAAAAGTTGTAAACCTATTTTCTGTTGTTTTACTAATTGTACTGATAATATCCTGGAGATTAACTGGAAATTCATTAACTAATACATTTAAACCATTTTCAATTGTTTCTGTCCATTCTGTATTTTCTCTAAGAGTAAGTATCGGCTTATTAAACCAATAAGCTTCTTTTTGTAAGCCTCCGGAATCAGTAATAACTCCCTTGGAGTTTTTAATAGTTAACAAAAGATCACTGTAGACTAGTGGTTCTACTAATTTTATATTTTCAGGTAACGACTCCAATAAATCATACTCAACAAGTTTATTTTTAAAACTATGGTGTATTGGAATAATCAAATTAGAAAAACCATAAAGACTCTCAATTATAGAGTGTAGTTTGTTCTTATCTTCTAAATTTTCTTTTCTATGAAGTGTAAATAGATAAAATTCTTCAGGAAATTTTTTATCTACTATAGTCTGGTCTAAATAATTTTTTGTCTCTAAAAATATATCAAGCATAATATCTCCTGTAAAAAATGATTTACCGTGTAAATTTTCTTTTTCTAGATTTTTGACAGATGAAAGGGTTGGGCAAAATAAGTAATCAGATATTGAATCTACAAAAATTCTGTTTTTTTCTTCTATCTGATTTGGAATATAAGACCTCAAGCCCGATTCAACATGTATCGAAGTAATATTGTTTTCCTTTGCTGTTAGTGCGCCAGCTACAGTTGTGTTTGTATCACCATAAATTACAATGAGGTCAGGATTCATCTCACAAACTTTTATATTTAATAATTCTTTAATTGCATCAACATCATTTGAAAAATTTTTATTATTTTCTTTACTGATTTTAAAATCATCATAAAGGTCTTCTTGCATATTTTTTTGATAATGTTGGTTTGAGTCAATAATTAAATTTTGAAAATTTATGTTTTTAAAATTAATAACAGAGGCAAGTTTCACAATTTGTGGTCGCGTTCCTATTATGTGTAATACTTTTTTCAAAATTTTCCAATATAAATAATTTAACTATAACTTTTTAACTTTTATTATTGCATCGCCTTCAATAACAACTTCGTAGTTAGTACCTAGTTTCAGGTCTTTGCCAGTTGTGCCATTAATTTCTAGCTTTTCTCCAGACTCTCCAACCCAGCCAATTATTCGACCTGGATTTCCGACGACAAGTGCATTGTTTGGAATATTTTTGGTTATTACTGTTCCTGAACCAATAAAGCAATATTCTTCGAGAGTAACACCACAAACAATTGTAGAATTTGCTCCAATAGTTACTCCTTTTTCTAAATATGTTTTAGAGTAATTTTTATTAGTTGGGTACTCTGATCTTGGTCTTATTACATTTGTGAAAACTGCACTTGGCCCTATAAAAACATCATCAGATACTACTATTCCATCATAGAGAGAAACATTATTCTGAATCTTTACATTATTCCCAATTTTTACATTATCACCAATGAAACAATTTTGACCTATAGAAACATTATTCCCAACATTTGCTGTGGGCATAACATGAGTAAAATGCCATATTTTTGTGTTGTTGCCAATTTTTGCTCCAGGATCAACAATTGCAGTTTCATGAATTTGCATAGTATAAATTATAACTTACATTCAAAACACTATACTTAATTAAATGTCAAAGAATAAAATTGCAGTTATTGGTTATGGTTATTGGGGTAAGAATCATGCAAGGGTTCTTGGTGAATTAGGCTGTCTTTCAGGTGTGTACGATCCCTTGATAAGTGATAATTCTGACTCTGATATTAAATTTTTTCATAATATTGATGATGTAGTAAGTAATTCTACCGCAGCAATAATTTCAACACCCGCAACAACTCATTTTGAAATTGCTAAATCGGTAATTTCAGAGTTAGATTTGTTGATTGAAAAACCAATGGCAATGTCTGTTGAAGAATGCATGGAATTAGAAAGTTTGTCAATGTCGAACAATAAAATAATTTTGGTGGGTCATCAATTACATTTTCACCCTGCGATACAAGAGATTAAAAATATCATTAACAAAGGTATATTAGGAAACACAAAATATATTTACAGTAATAGATTGAATATGGGTAAAATTCGAACCCAGGAAAATGTTTTATGGTCTTTTGCACCACATGATATATCTTTAATTTTGGAAATCGTAAATTCTGATGTTACATCAATAAATATACAAGGTTCTAATATTATCAATAAAAATGTTGAAGATGCTACATTAACAAACTTTACCTTCAAAAATGGTGTCAATGCTCATATTTTTGTTTCATGGTTTCATCCATTTAAAGAACAAAGATTTGTTGTTATCGGAGACAAAGGAACAATTGTTTTTACTGACAGTGTAGAAAATAATAAGCTTGTTTTATATCAAACTGAGATTAACTCAAAAGGCTTAGAAATAAGTAATCATGATTCACAAGTAATCTCTTATAAAAATAGTGAGCCACTGAAAAATCAAGCAATCTATTTTATAGAAGCAATTAAAACAAGAAAGTGTGAAATAAATAATGCATCTCATGGAAGAAAAGTAATAGAAGTTTTAGAAAAATCTACAGAACTTTTGTAAATAATATAAATTTAGATAATATTAAATATTATTCTTTAATTAATGAAAAACGAAGCAAAAATTGCTGTTATAGTGCCTGCTTTTAATGAAGAGCTTTTAATAAAAAAAACTATAGACTCTGTTCCTGATTTTGTTGAAAAGATAATAGTTATTAACGATAAATCAACAGATAAAACCGAAGAAGTCGTTAATAATGAAAAAAAACTTAATAGTAAAATTGTATTAATCAATCACTCAAAAAATAAAGGTGTAGGTGCTTCTTTAATTAGTGGTTACCAAAAATCTATAGAATTAGAAATGGACATAACAGTAGTGATGCCTGGGGACGCTCAGGCGTTACCGGATGATTTTACAAATCTTGTAAATCCTGTACTGGAGGGAAAAGCAGATTATTCAAAAGGAAATAGATTGAATCACAAAGATGTAAAATCTATCATGCCAAGGTATAGATTTGTTGGAAACACATTTTTATCATTATTCACTAAATTTGCTTCTGGATACTACACCATTATGGATCCTCAAATGGGATACACAGCAATAAACAACAGTACTCTTAAGAAAATTGATCTTTCAAAAATGATAAAGAGATATGGATATCCTGGACAATTATTGCACTTTTTAAATTTAGTTGATGCTGTTGTATGCGATGTCGACATTATTCCTCATTATGGTGAGGAAAAAAGTGGGTTAAGGGTATGGAATATATTACCTAAATTAACTTTTTTGTTAATTGGATTATTTTTCAAACGTGTATTTAAAAAACTTATATTTAGAGACTTAAGCCCTGCAGGAATATCTTACCTTCTTTCATTTATAACACTCTTCGTCGCTGAACCTATTCTCCTTAGCAGGGTGTTGAGAGTATATGAGCAAGATGGTTTTGTTCCAGAATTAACTTTCATTATGTTGCTAGTATTTTTTATACTTTTTATACTTTTCTTTTTCTTTGGACTTTTATTTGATATTCAAGAAAATAAAGATTTGAACTTTAAAATAAGAATATTTTGAAAGATACAAAAAATACATTAATCAACCTAATCAGCTTTGGAACAACGTCTGTATTAGGGCTTTTGTTATATTTCTTGATTGTCAAAAATGGAACTGAAATGGCTTTGGGTAGTTTTAATATCCAATACATATTTATAGTTTTGTTTTCGCAAATTACTACTTTCGGAGTTCATTACTCGA
>CACOLU010000024.1 GCA_902628045.1 uncultured Candidatus Actinomarina sp.
CGAAAGAAAAATCATAATGCCATTTGATTTAATAAAATTTTTTACAGTTTCTAGAGATTCAATTATTTCACTAATTTCATTATTTACTTCGATCCTTATAGCTTGAAATATTTTTCTTACAGTGCTTTTAGTAAATTTTGGATTTTGCCGTGGCAGTGATAATTCAATAACACTCACTAACTCATTTGTTGTTTGAATAGGTCTATTATTAATAATTGTTTCAGCTATTTTTTTTGAATTACTTTCTTCTCCATATTCATAAAATATTTTTAACAATTCTTCATAACCATAATTGTTTATAACTTCTTTAGCAGATAGCTTTTGAGAGACATCCATTCTCATATCAAGAATTGAATCATGTTGGAATGAAAACCCACGATGCGGAGAGTCAATTTGATGTGATGAAAGACCAAAGTCATAAAAAACACCACTTATTGAATCAATATTATTATTAGCTAAATATTCTTTAATTTTCGAAAAATTGTAGTGTTGAACATTATGTGAATCTGGAGAGTTATTAACCGCTTCTAAATCTCGATCCAGTGCTAAAAAATTGATATTATTATGATTTTTTTTGAAGTATTTAAAATGGGATCCATATCCATATGTTGCATCTATAAATATTCCATCTGGTACATCAATTAGCAAATCAGATATTTCTGATGTCATTACCCCATCGTGTGTCAAATACTCTGCCCTGTTTGTATTCATACCCAGCTCTCTAGAACTGGCACCAATTGGAAAGTTGGGCGGAGTAAGGGTGTTCCAATTTAGTTGTCTAGAGAGCTGGCTATGAACCTATCCTTTCACTTCATTAATATTTGCAAATGCTTGGTCTGCTTCATTTTGGATTTTCTTCCAACTTCTTGTTGACCAAACTTCAACTACTGGGCCTGATCCAGTAACGGTTACTTCTTCGTTGATGTCTATACCGCTATATGCACGTAGATTTTCAGGTACCTGCACTCTTCCAGCAGAATCAATTTTTACATCTACAGCACCACTAAATAAAGCTCTTCTTAATTGTCTAGATGTTCGATCTGTGGAAGGGAGAGATGCCATTTTTGAGGCTTCATTTTCCCAATTGTCTTTTGTTAATATTTGAAGGCAATTATCTTGTCCCTTGGTGATTACACAGCCCTGTTGAAGCTCTTCTCTGAACTTTGAAGGTATAACTACTCTACCTTTAGAGTCCATTGTATGTTGAAACTCACCAAGGAACACTTTATCCGCCTTTCGTGCCTTGAACCACTTTTACACATTATATGACACTTTATGACACTCTGCAACACTTTTTGAAAAAAAATTTTTATGCTGAAATAAGGTATTCTTCCCAAGAAGGATCTGGATTGCTGCCAACAATAGTCTTAATCCAAAAATTGTCTTTTGGATTAGATGGAGGATTTTTAAGATTCAAATGTGTTTGATGTAGAAGCTTATCAGCTTTTATTAAATTACACTTTTTGCAACATGCGACAACATTTGACCACTCATGTAAGCCACCTTTAGAACGAGGAACAATATGATCCACTGATTCTGCAGATCTCCCACAATATTGACATGTAAAAAAATCTCTAATGAATATATTTTCACGATTAAGAGCTACCCTCCTTGCAAAAGGAGCTTTTACAAAATAAGTTAAAATTCCAACTTTTGGAATAAAAAATTCTTCTTTTTCAGAACGTAAAATTATTTCAGAATTTTTTATAGAATTTATTTTCTTATTATGCATCAATGCAACTGCCCTTTTAAATGAAACAACAGAAAGAGGTTGGAAAGTAGAGTTCAAAATTAATGTTCTATGACTTGATAAACTCATAATAAATTTGAACTTATTATATTTTTATGCTTGAAGTTCTTGACTAAGTACATCATCTTCTACTTTAGTCAATAAATTTAGAAATCTTTCTTTATCAAGCTCAAATTTAGAAACATCTTCTTTTACTTCTTGAGTGACAGTATCAATTGTTTCAAAAAATGTAAGTTGTCCATTCTTCAAAGCATCAAAAACTTCATTGTCTTCAACAGAATATATTGTCTGACCATCTGATTTAAGTTTTACTTCTGATAAGTGTTGTGTAAGATCACCATTTTTAGTCAAATATTTCCATGCTCTTCTAACTCTTTGAATACTCATGCCATTATCAAGTAATGTCTTTATGACTCTTAATGCAACAATATCTCTAAAAGAATAAAATTTAGGAACACCGGGTTTTCCATCAGAAGACTGAATTGAAGGAGAAACTAAATTAACTTTGTCCCAATACCTTAATTGATGAGACGTACATCCAGAAAGATAGCATGCCTGCTTTGATGTAAAAGCATTTTTCTTCAAACCTTACTCCTAAAAAAAATGATGTATATTTAATTTAATTAAATTTTTTATTTTTGTCTAGAGCTATCTTGGTTTCTTAAAATTCTAATTACTTGTTTAACGTTCCACTCATTTACATTTTCAGCTTTTAGGAGTGACCTTGTATTTGCAACAAATACATATCCAGCAACTGCCATTATAGAAAAACCAAATATAGCTATTGCGGGTTGAATTATGTAAGTACTGAACATTGTCAACAGTCCCAATACAAACACAAAGAAGGAAATAACAGCCCTATTTCTTGTGAACTTTGAAAGAGTAGAGTCTTCAACTGTTCTTGCTAAATCAGGATCATTCTTCATTAGCTCTTGCTCAATTTGTTTTAATATTTCTTCTTCTTTTTTATTCAAACCCATATGTAAATCTTAATATAAAAATGAGTTAGTCTAAATTTATGAGGAATTTATTTCTAAGACACGGAGAGGTGCAAAATGACAAAGATGTATTTTATGCAAATCTACCTGGATTTTATTTAAGTAGCAAAGGTGAATTGCAAGCCAAGGATGCTGCAATAAAAATAAAAAAATTATTTAATATTCAAAAAATTGTTTCATCTCCTCTTTTACGAGCAAGGCAAACAGCAGATATTATAAGTGAAGAACTTAAGATAAATGTAGAAGTATCTCACAATATTATTGAATGGTCCGGTCCTTATGAATGGATTGGTAAAACAATAAAAGAGATCAAACTTACAGATAGTTTTAAAAATTACAACAACAACCCTCTAAATTTAAAAAATACATCAGAAACCTTAAAAAATGTACATGACAGATTTAAATTAGATTATGAAAAATATGAAAATACTCTTTTTGTATCCCATCAAGATACCATCAGAGCTTTTACTTTCTATTATTTAGAAGAAAAAGATTTTTCAGTAAATAGACCTAATCATTGTGAATTACAATTTATAGAAAATAAAGAAATAAAATTATATTAGGTTTGTCAAACATAGTATATTAAGTAATACTTAATATAAAATAATATAAAACAAGTAGTCCTCCACCAAAAGATCCAATGAATCCCAAGCTACCAACGATTGGTTCTAGTGATTTAAAAAAATTTGAATTAAATTTTTCTAGGTATATATCTACTAACTTTCTACTAGCTTGAAAAGATATAAACCCATTAAAAAAAATGTATACGAAACTTAAAATGGTAATCCAAGGGTTAGGAAAATTCATAATAAGGTAAAGTTAATATAAATATGAGATTTAGCAACAAGACTAGGATTTTTATATACACTTCTGTAATTTTATTATCTAGTTACATTGGCTACCTTCTTGGCAATACATTTTGTATTATCTCTGATGAAGGAAGCTGTTTAACAAGCGTCTTAACTTATATGGGTGCAGTGAATCTATTCAATCTAATTGGTGTATTTATTTTGGTAAATTTATCTGAAAAATCAATAACAGAATGGAATCAAAATTTAGAAGAAGAATGAACTAATTTGTCACAAATTTTATCAATATCTGTATGTACTATATCTTTATGAAACACTAATCGAATTGATTTCTCTCCAATTAGTCCGGCATTAATTGATTCATTATAAAAAATATTTAATAATTTATTTGGATCTTCATCATTTTTAATATTCAAAAATATCATATTTGTTCCTTTGTAAACAATGCTTTCTATTTTTTCATTATTTAAATTTGCAATCAAGCAATCATAAACTTTTCTAGCTTTTGCATGGTCTTCTAGGATACTTTCTCTGCTTTGAAGAGCGGTTCTTGCCATTGAAGCAATAACACCAACCTGCCTCATGCCTCCTCCAAGTTTTTTTCTAAATTCCCTAGCCTCTCTTATAAATTCCTCAGAACCAAGAAGCATAGAGCCTATAGGTGCTCCTAGAGCCTTAGAGAAACAAAATGTCAAACTATCGCAGTAATGCCCATAATTCATATTTTTGTCTTCTTGGATTGCATGCCATATTCTTGCACCATCTATGTGTAACTTTAAATCATGTTTTCTTACTATCTTGCTCAGAGATTTTATTGAATCAAATGATACGATTGAACCTCCAGAAGCCAGATGAGTATTTTCAATCGAGACAGTTTTGATTATTGGTTTGTGAACTTTTGACTTTAAGATGAGTTTTTCAACATTATCTAAATTTAACTGACCATCAACATGTTCAGCATCGCGAAATTGTACACGAGATAAGAAAGCTGCAGCTCCATGTTCATAATTTTTAATATGTGAATCAAACGGGGTAATCACTTCTGTACCTGGATCGTTATGAATTAATAGTGAAATTTGATTTCCCATTAGTCCAGAAGAAACAAAAAGACCTTTTTCAAAACCTAACAGATTAGCACATTCATCCTCTAGATTGTTTACCGTGGGATCTTCAATGTACTCATCATCACCGAGTTCGGCATGTAAAGCACTCTCTAAAACCTCTTTAGAGGGTTTAGTTACGGTATCTGACCTTAAATCATACATTAAAGTGCTGCCTTAATATTTTTCATAGCTTGTCTAATTCTTTGTTTATTTTCTACTAAAGCAATCCTAATATAACCCTCGCCAAATTTTCCAAAACCAACTCCTGGTGAGACAGCCACATTTGATTTTTCTAAAATGTCTAACGAAAATTTTAATGAATCTTTTTTGAATTTATCTGGAAGTTTTGCCCAAACAAACATAGTCGCATCAGATTCCTGAACATTGAAGTCTAAATCTTCTAAGTGCTCAACAACTAAATCTCTTCTCTCTTTATAGACAGCTGACAATTCAAATGGATAATCATCCAATTCATTCAAAGCTACTGTTGATGCAATTTGTATTGGTTGAAAAGTTCCATAATCTATATAAGACTTTAACTTGGTAACTGCTGCAACTGCATCAGTATTACCCACTGCAAACCCCACTCTCCAACCAGCCATGGAATATCCCTTTGTAAGAGAATATAGCTCAACACTATGCTGTAAATTCTTGTCAGAAGTTAAAAGTGATGGAGGTCTATCTACCTGAAAATATACATCTGAGTATGCAAAATCATTTACAATTAAAAAATTATATTTTTCAGCTAGCTCAACAAGACTATCATAAAAAATTTGATCAACTGTAAGGGTGGTTGGGTTATGTGGAAAGGAAATCAATAACAATTTAATTTTTGATTTCTTTAATATATCATTTAGATCTGTCAAAAAGTTTGACTTATCAAGACAATTAACTTTTATTGGTTCAGCTCTTGCTATTAAAGGAGCAAAGTGATGAATTGGATAGCTTGGATCTTGAACTACAACTTTGTCTCCAGGATTTAATACTGACATTAAAAGGTGTGTTAAACCTTCCTTACTACCAATAGTATTTACTACATTGGAATTTGGATCAAGATTAACCTGATAATTTTTTAAATATTTTTTAGCAATAGCTTCTCTTAGGCCAAATATTCCTTTCGATACTGAATATTTATGATTTTTTTTGAGCTTTGCTGTTTCAATTAATTTTTCTACAACTTTATCGTGTGTTGGTAAGTCAGGATTTCCATATCCCAAATCTATGATATCTTTACCTAAGTGACGTGCAGCAATCTTCTTTTGATTTATTTCATTAAATAAATATTCAGGAAAATTATTTATCAACTCATTACTGTACTTATTCATCTAAAAATATTATCTATAGTTTCAAAAAAAATCTCTCGATTTGAATCTTTTAATACATGTATTTTCTCATAGTTTAATTTACTATCAAAAAAATTTGGGCTGTCAGCTTTAGAGCATAAACTTAAATTTCCTTTTGGATGCTTAATCTGACTAAACATAAATTCTTTTTCTTTAAATGA
>CACOLU010000025.1 GCA_902628045.1 uncultured Candidatus Actinomarina sp.
TTTGGAAATTTTAAATTCGGCACTAATTTTATCTAAACTTTCTGCTTGTGCAATTGTTCTAGGAAAGCCATCCAGTATTGCTCCATTTACACAATCCTCAGAAAGAAGCCGTTCTTGCAACATCTCAATGACTAAAGAGTCAGGAACTAGTTTACCTTCGTCAAGAAGTGTTTTGGCAGTTTTGCCAAGCTCTGTTTCATTGCTTACATGCTCACGAAGCATGTCACCCGTTGATATGTGGGCAAGATTTTTTTCTTTAGCTATTGTTACTGCTTGAGTTCCTTTTCCAGCACCAGGTGGCCCTAGAAAGATTACTAAATTGCTCAATCAATGAATCCTTCGTAATTTCGCATACTTAATTGGCTCTCGATTTGCTTCATGGTTTCCAAAGCTACACCAACTGTAATAAGAATTGATATACCACTAAATCCAAGAGGTATATCCCATATTACAGATGCTATTGAGGGAAGGACCGCAACTGAAGCTAAAAACACAGACCCTGGAAGAGTGATTCTATTAATAATATGTGAAAGATAATTCGTAGTAGAAATTCCAGGCCTTACTCCAGGTACAAAACCACCTTGTCTTCTGATCATATCCGACTGACGAACAGGATCAAATTGAATTGTTGTATAAAAGTATGTAAAGAAAATAATTAATATACCAAGAAAGAAAACATAAAACCAAGTTGTCCCTTGAGAATTAGCTAAGTTAATATCGATCCAATTTCTAATGGCGGCTGTGACATTATTATCTTGTGGTAAGGAAGTAGCTACTAAAGCAGGAAAAAACAAAATACTAGTTGCAAATATAACAGGAATGACTCCAGCACTATTAACTTTCAATGGAATATATGTACTTTGTCCACCCATAACTTTTCTTCCTCTAACACGTTTTGCAAACTGTATTGGAATTCTCCTTTGACCTTGTTCAACATAAATTATTCCAACAATCATAAGTATGAACATAACCATTAGAAATACGAATTGACCAACTCTTCCTTGACCAGCTGTTACTTGGTAAGAGCTTCCAAACTGAGATGGTAACTGACTGACAATGCTGGCGAAAATAATTAGAGACATACCATTACCTACACCTCTTTGAGAAATAAGCTCACCAATCCACATGATAAATGCTGTACCAGCAGTCATTGTTAAGACTATTAGCCCAACTCTTGATGGTGTATAGTTTGGAATCAATGATATTCCCCCGGTTAAACTACCTCTAGAAAATAAGTAAGTTAATGCTGTAGATTGTAAAAGGGCTAGAACAACAGTTATGTATCTTGTCCATTGAGTGATAACTTTTCTACCAGACTCACCCTCTTCTTGAAGTTTTTGCAACCTTGGGATTACAACAGTTAATAATTGAAGAATAATACTGGCAGTTATGTAAGGCATTATTCCTAGAGCAAATACTGAAAAAGTCTCTAATGCACCTCCTGAAAATAAATTAAGTAAGCCGTAAATACCTGCCTGTGACCCAGAATCTGTAAGTCTCTGTACAGCATCAAGATCTACGCCTGGTACTGGTACAGCAGCTCCCAATCTATAGACAGCAAACATGAATAGAGTGAATAAGATTCTTTTTCTTAAATCTGGAATTTTGAATATGTATCTAAAAATAGATAGTTGCATAATTACTCTTTAATAATTTCTACAGTACCGCCAGCACTTTCAATTTTGCCTTTAGCAACTTCACTAATAGCATGAATTTTCAAATCTATTTTTTTGGTAATTTCACCATCACCCAATATTTTTACCAAACCTTTTTTTCTAGTTAATCCCATCTCTCTCAGAATATCAGGAGTAACTTCACCTTCTAAATTCTTTTCTTCTAATTCACTGACATTGACAACAACATATGCCATCTTTGCGTAATTACCAATACCCCTAACTTTAGGTATACGTCTATATAGAGGTATTTGACCTCCCTCAAAATACGCTGGAACTGTTTTTCTTGCACCTGTACCCTTAGTACCTCGACCTGCAGTTTTTCCTCTTTTGCCTGACTCTCCTCTACCTTTTCTTAATTTTTGTTTGGTAGATCCAGGGGTTGGTTTCAAATGATGAAATCTTAGCTTTTTCATATTATTTAATCTCTTCTACTTCTACTAAATGTTTAATTTTATAAAGCATTCCTTCAACCATTGGGTTGAGCTCTCTTTCAGTTGATGAGTTAATTTTCTTAAGGCCTAAACTTCTTACAGTCTCACGAGCTTTTGGTTTTTGTCCAATTAAACTTCTTTTTAAAGTAATTTTAACTTTCATCTGCTACCTTTACTTTTTTTTCAGCTTTAGTTTTTTCATACGCCTCAACTAATCCAGCCGGTGCAACCTGAGACGGTTTTTTGCCTCTGAGTCTAGCAACCATGTCTGGTGTTCTTTGGTTCAACAAGCCATTGATTGTGGCTTTTGCAACATTGAGATGAGTAGGTGAGCCAAGAGATTTTGCAAGTATATCTTTAACACCTGCAACTTCAAGTACCTGCCTAGCTGCACCTCCTGCGATAACTCCTGTACCAGGAGCTGCAGGTTTCAGAAGAACTCTGGAGGATCCATGCTTTCCAATTATGGAGTGGACAATTGTCGATCCTGCCATTGGAATATCTTGAATATTTTTTTTTGCGTTTTCTATAGCTTTTTGAATAGCTTGTGGAACTTCAGAACCTTTTCCATAACCAATTCCAGCCCTTCCATTTCCGTCTCCAACTGCTACAAGGGCAGTAAATGCAAAGTTTCTTCCACCTTTTACCACCTTGGCGACTCTGTTAATATGAATTACACTTTCTTGAAGTTCTAGTTCAGCCATTAAAATTCAATTCCTTTTTCTCTAATTCCATCAGCTAAAGATTTGACTCGACCGTGATATACATAACCACCTCTATCAAAAACTGCTTTAGAAATTTTAAGATCACTTAACTTTTTACCCATAAGTTCTCCTACCTCTTTTGAGGCATCAACTGATAAATTTTTAGATTTAACTTCTTTTGAAAGAGTACTTGCTGATGCTATTGTTACTTGATTTAAATCATCTATAGCCTGTACATATATATTGTTATTACTTTTAAAAACAGCAAGACGAGGAACAGAAGCTGTGCCATTAATTTTTTTTCTAATTCTTATTTTTCTATGTTGTCTTCTGTCTTTAACTTTCATAATATCTTTTATGCTCCAGCTGTTACTGCAGCTTTACCTGCTTTTCTTCTAACATACTCATCTTCATACCTAATGCCTTTACCCTTGTATGGCTCAGGTGGTTTAATAGCTCTAATATTTGCTGACACTTGTCCAACAAGTGCCTTGTCTATTCCAGAAACAATTATTGTATTTTGATCTGGAACTTCAAAATTTATACCTTCAACTTTTTTGAAAATTACAGGGTGTGAAAATCCACATAGAATCTCTATATCATTACCCTTCAAAGTTGCTCTATGTCCAACACCTTGTAATAGTAAAGTCTTCTTATAACCTTCCAAAACACCTTGAATATTGTTTGCAATCAGAGATCTATATAACCCATGAAGGCTTCTGATTTCAGCAACTTCAGAACTTCTAGAAAAATTTAAAATATTTTCATTAATCTCATAATTTATTCTGTCATCAACAATCTCAACTGTAAGCTCACCTTTAGGACCTTTAACAGAAATCAAGTTGCCCTCTATTTTTAATTCTACTTTTTCAGGTATTTCAATTGGTTTGTTGCCTATCCTACTCAAGACCAAACCTCACAAATCAATTCACCACCGAGTTTTCTTTTTCGAGCTTCAGAATCAGGCAATAAGCCTCTTGAAGTTGAAACTACAACAGTTCCCAAACCACCATTATTTCTTGGAAGTGATTCAGAACCAACATAAAGTCTTCTTCCTGGTTTACTAAGTCTGTTTAAGCCAGCTAAAACGGGTGAACCATTTTCAGAATATTTTAAATCTATTTCTATTTGTTTACCTGAACCATCTCCAGAAACTTTAACATCATTAATATATCCCTCTTCCTTTAAAAGTTTTGAAAGTTCTAGCTTAAACTTTGAATGAGGAACTGAAACGGATGGCTTACTAACCATAGATGCATTTCTTATTCTTGTTAAAAAATCTGAAATTGGATCTGAATTCATTTTTACCAAGAAGCTTTCTTAATACCAGGCAACTCGCCTTTTAATGCCAAATCTCTAAATGTATTTCTTGACATGCCAAATTTTCTGAGGGTGCCTCTAGGTCTACCTGTTACTTCGCATCTATTTCGATGTCTTGTAGCAGAAGCATCTCTAGGCATTTTTGCTATCTTTTTTTGAGCTTCACGCTTTTCATCATATGATGTATTAGGATCTTTAATAATCTTGAGCAACTCTTGGCGTCTTTCAGCATAGACTGAGATTGCTCTCTTTCTTTGATTATTTTTTACTATTTTGCTCGTTTTTGCCATAATTAATTCTCCCTAAATGGAAATCCTAGCGATTGTAATAATACATAACCTTTTTGGTTATCGTTAGCAGAAGTACAAATTGTAATATTCATTCCTCTGATGTCTCTTACCTTGTCGTATTCAACTTCGGGAAAGACTAACTGTTCATTTAATCCAAGTGTGTAATTACCGTTTCCATCAAACGATTTTTTGTTAAAACCTCTAAAGTCACGAATTCTGGGTACAACAACCTGTACAAACCTATCATAAAATTCCCACATCCTGTCACCTCTTAAAGTTACAGATGTACCAATTGGCATTCCTTCTCTAATTTTGAATCCTGCAATTGATTTTTTTGCTCTTCTAATAACTGGTTTTTGTCCAGAAATAGCAGTTAATTCATCAATCATTGACTCAAGCGCTCTACCATCAGTAGCTGCTTTCCCATCACCGATATTGATGATTATTTTTTCAAGAGTTGGTATTTCATTCACATTATCCAATTGAAGATCAGACATGATCTTATTTTTTAATTCGGTATTGAACTGTTCTTTTAGTCTAGGAATCATACTTCATCACCTGTTTGAGCTAATATTCTATATTTCTTGCCATTTTTATCAAACTTATAACCAACTCGTCCAGATTTCTTTTTTACAACTAATGCAACATTGGATACATTTATTGGCATACTTTTATCAATAACCCCACCTTGCATTGTTTGACCTTGTGGTTTTTGATGTTTTTTATTTACATTAACTCCCTCAACTAAAACAGTTCCTTTTTTTGGAAATGCTTGTAAAACTTTGCCTTCTTTTCCAGCATCTTTTCCTGATATTACTTTTACAGTGTCTCCTTTTTGGATTTTCATTACAAAACCTCCGGAGCTAAAGATACTATTCTCATAAACTTTTTTTCTCTTAATTCTCTACCGACTGGTCCAAAAATTCTTGTACCTCGTGGCTGCTCTTGTTCATTAATTATTACACATGCATTTTCGTCAAAACGGATATAAGTTCCATCTTTTCTTCTTGTTTCTTTCTTTGTTCTGACAACAACAGCTTGTACTATGTCACCTTTTTTGATTTGACCACCTGGAATAGCGTCTTTTACTGTAGCAACAAAAGTATCACCTAGACCAGCATATCTAATTCGTGAACTTCCTTTAACTTTGATGCATAATACTTCTTTTGCACCAGAGTTATCAGCAACTTTAAGCCTAGATTCTTTTTGAATCATCTTGCCCTTTCCACTACTTCAGTAACACGCCATTTTTTTGTTTTAGAAAAAGGTTTAGTTTCCATTATTTTGACTGTATCGCCTACTTTTGC
>CACOLU010000026.1 GCA_902628045.1 uncultured Candidatus Actinomarina sp.
TTCCTATGAAAACATTGATTATAATTATTTACAACCCGGAGACTTAATATCATTTCAAATAATTAATGGTCCACCTTTTGTTAATTTGGATGTAGTTATTCCTGACGCGTTAAAAGTCAGGGTTTTAAATGTAATTAAATATAAAGATCCAAAAGACCTACTTGTCAAAGAAGGACTAGATGTTTTATCTACACTGGTGAATTCTTTGGAAGAGGGTGTTGAAATGTTATATAGTTTTCATGAATATAAAGAAATGATTCCTATTCATGGAATATATGCAATAGAAATTGAAACGATATAATTTTATTTTCTCAAATCAAAATATGGCATAAAAAATTGAAGTACACGACCAATTGAAAGCACTATCACAATAGATGCAATACCAATTTTTCCACCAAGCAAAAAGCCTATTGAAAAAGCAACAAACTCTAAAATTGTCCTTGCATTACCAATTTTAAATCCTAACTGTTCAAGCCCAACCATAATGCCATCTCTAGGGCCTGCGCCCAAGTCCCCTCCAACATAGATAGCAGTCCCAGAACCGATTAGGGTTATACCAGTCATTAAGTAAAGAATTTGAATATAGATCGATCCTGCATCTGGAATTATGTTTATAACAAAATCTGCAGTGAGACCTATCCAAAAGGCATCAAATACAGTAGCTACTCCAGGACGTTGCTTTAGAGGTATCCATATCAACAAAGCAAGAAGGGAGGTCAATATTCCCGCTTGTCCATAACTAATATTGATAGTCTTGGATATTCCATCATGTAAAACACCCCACGGACCTAATCCTAAATTAGCCATGTAATTGAAAGCTACACCTATTCCTATCATGGTGATTCCTATAAATGCTTGAATGTATCTGCGAGCTATTAACGGCATATATCAATGTAACATTTTGGATTATTTAGATTATTATTCAAATATAAATTATGGCAGATAAAGAAGTTACAGAAGCAAGACGACAAGCTCGCAAAAAAAAGCATATGCTTAAAAGAAGAGGCCGTCTAGATTTTAGGACAAATAGAACTGGAAAAAGAAAGTAATTACCTACTTTCTTCTTCAAGCAGTTTCTTTTTAGTTTTAACTCCACCTTTGCCACTATATCCACCCAATTCTCCATCTGATCGTATCACTCTATGGCATGGAATCGTCGGAGGGTAAGGATTTTTACCACATGCATTAGCTACAGCTCTAGAACTGTTAGGTTTTCCTATTGCAACTGCTAAATCTTTATAAGTAATAGTTTCACCATAAGGAATTTTTACAATTTCTTTCCATACTTTTATTTGGAACTCTGTTCCTTTTAATGGTAAATTTTTCATGACTTGATTCTATAATATCTAAATAATGAAAACAATTGGACTGATAGGTGGCATGTCTTACTCATCCACCATTATTTATTATGAACAACTGAATAAATTATCAAATGAGCACTTTGGTGATTTATCAACACCAAAAATATTACTAAGTTCAGTTAATTTTTCAATAATTGAACGTCTACAGCATGACGGTGATTGGAATCAACTAGGCCATATGCTGAATAATGAAGCCAGAGCTTTAGAGCAAGCAGGTGCAGAAGTTTTAGCGCTATGCACTAATACAATGCATAAAGTATCAGATGAAATGTTAAAAAACATTTCCATTCCATTTGTTCATATTGCGGAATCTACTGCAAAACATATAACTAATGACGGATTTAAAAAACCTGCTCTTCTAGCAACAAAATTCACTATGGAGGAAGAATTTTATATTTCTAAATTATCTGAATATGGTCTTAGCACGGTAATACCTATTGAAAAATCCAGAGAAATACTACATTCTGTTATATACGATGAATTGTGTTTTAATGTAATAACTGATTCAAGTAGAGATAAGTTTTTAAAGATAGCACTTGAAGTACAAAATAATGGTGCTGATTCACTTATTCTTGGATGTACAGAAGTAGGTATGCTTCTCAATAAAGAGAATGTTTCACTGCCAGTTTATGATACGGTACAAGTTCATTGTAAAGATATTTTTAATTCAATTATTTAGAACTTTACATCTACAAAATATTAATATTTAATCAGCTATCTATTTTGAGGAATTTAAATAGCTAATTTTGATAAGGGGTTTCTCCAGGATGGGAACCCTCTTATCTTTCTTAATTAATATCTTCAAATCTTCATCCTGAATTGTATTATTTATTTAATGGAGAAATCACATACACCTTTAGCTAAAACAATACACTGGACATTCTCCGTTCTCTATGCATATGGAATATTCAAGCAAGTAGAAGACCTAGAAGAACTAGAAGATGCTTCTCTATTAAATTTTGAAATACTTTTTTCCGTAGTTTTTTTAGTTATAGTTATGCTTCGTTTTTTCTATATGAAAGATGCTAAAACACTTCTTGGTGCTCATGATGAAATGCACACAGGCCACTTATTTATTGCAAAAGCAACTCATAGAATGGTTTACTTTAGTTTGATTATGTTGCCGACCACAGGTTTATTAATAGCTGGCATCATTAATGCAGGTATTCCAGGAGTTGGAATAGCTATTGCTTTACACGAATTTTCAGCTTTTCTTAGTTATGTAACTATAGGTATACATGTAGCTGCATCGTTATACTCTCGTTACAAAGGAGAAGGGGTCTGGAATGCTATGGTTCCAGTATGGCGTGAAGACTCGAAAAAGAATACTAATCTTATCTCGACGTTAGAAGATATAGAAAATAAAATCTACGATGAAATTGAAGAACGATTTATAAAGAAGAAATAATTTTTAATTTAGTATCAATATCTATCGGTTCTGCCTTGAAAAATTCTTGATATGAAACTTTGATTGTCTTTCACAGGGTTAGTTTTATTTACTCTCTCTGTTTTGTACGAAGTTTGAACTTCTTGAGATTCTATTTCTTTAAGATTTTCTTCAAATTCTTCAAGTAGTTCATCCATATCAACAGTATTTTCGTTATCACTGTTATTTGTTTTTTCAACATCTACATCAGGAATTTGACGATTATTTCTAGGGGATCGAGCCAGATAATAAACAATTAGCAGGCTTACAAATGCACTACCAATAGTCTCATCTGTAAATGATTTTTCTTCAATTGAAGAGATAATTCCTAAGACTGTTGTAATGAATATGAAGACTGCAAAAAATCTTCTAATTATGAGACCTATTGACCTATTTCTTCTTGGTTCCATAGATTATCTATTTAATTAAGTCCTGCTTTAAAAGTTCTAAACTTTGGTCCCATAGCAGCTAAGTTTTCTTTCATTTCATCTGAAACATCACCTAAAATTGTCATATTTTCAAAAGTTGTAATTTCACGAAATTTCAGATTTACTGGAGTTCCTATTGCTTTAGTTGCTATTTCTTTAAAACTCTCAGCATTATCTAATTCTTCAATCAATGTTGCTGTATTAGTTTCCTCATCAATATACCATTCAAATTTCTTAAGACCCTCTACGCCTAAGCTTTCAATAAATTGGCATTGCTCATTTTCGATAAAATCTTTAAATTCATCGGCTGAATCATAGCTCACATCAATAATAACTCTGAGTGATCCACTGTCTTTATGTAGTTCCATATATTCTCCTTATTTACGTAAATATTGTACTTTCATCAGATTCAATTTGTATAAATATTAGATAAAGATTGTTTTGTGAAATAATTACATGATGTTTAAAAAAACAATTTTATTAATAGCTATTTTTATTTGTTGTGGAAGCCAAGAAAGTTTAAATAGTAACACGGCACTTCCTCAAGCAAGTATCGAATTGAATGATACTTCAACATCTACATCCTCAACAACTTTTGCACCGTTTTCTACTACTTTTTCACAAACAATAACCATTCCAACTTCTACAACAAGTACAACTTATCCCTTACAAATTTATCCCCCGGATGAAGATGATCAACCAACTCCTCCAACTACAGCTCCAGTTCCTCTAACAACAACTTCTACAACTACAGTTCCACAAAATACATCACGTGTTGTTCCACCAATTTCAACTACAACAACTATAGTTTCGGTAACTTCAACTACAACAACTACAGTTCCACAAACTACAACTACAACTACAGTTCCACAAACTACAACTACTACAACAACTACTACTACAGTTCCACAAACTACAACTACTACTACAACAACTACTACTACAGTTCCACAAACTACCATTGATGTAGTTGTAACCGTAGGAATAGGTGGATCCGGTCAGAGTGTATATTTACTAAATGGTTCCCAAAATACGATCTTAAATGTTGTTTCTGGGAACAAGTACCGTTTTGATCAAAGCGATAATAGTAACTCTAACCATCCTTTAAGATTTTCAACTTCATCAGAAGGAAGTCAGTACTCAACAAATGTCACAACGAGTGGCATTCCAGGAAACAGTGGATCATATGTCGAAATTGAAATTACATCAAATACTCCGAACAAATTATACGTGATATGTACAAACCACTTTGGAATGGGTGGAAATTTAGAAATAAATAAAAACTAAAAGTTTCTTTATAACTTATGTAATTCGATTTTAGGTTACTTAATAATCGGCATAAAATGTACTTATGGATAATTTTTTAGCAAAAAATGAAGATGTTTTTGAATTAAAATTAGAAGATAAAGTTAAACTTACACCCGATACAAGTAGATTCAGATTTAAACTTCCAAATGAAAATGATGTGCTTGGATTGCCAGTTGGTAAGCATCTATCTTTAATTTCTGAGGATGAAAATGGGGAACAAGTATCAAGATCCTATACACCTGTATCTACTGATAAAAATGTTGGATTTGTCGATTTTGTAATTAAAGTATATAAAAGTAACGAACACCCAGATTTTCCGGATGGTGGATTCATGTCGCAGAAAGTAGATCAACTTGAAATCGGTGATACTTTTAAATTTAAAGGACCTAATGGAAGGCTTACCTACAAAGGTAACGGTGAATTCAATATAAAACAATTAAAGTCTCAAGGAGGGGAGCTAATAACCAAAAATTATAAAAATATAGGAATGATTGCTGGTGGTTCAGGGATTACTCCTATGATTCCAATTATTAGAACTGTTTTAGGTAATGAAAGTGACAACACCCAGTTAGATCTTTTGTTTGCGAACAAAAAAGAGGAAGACATAATTTTAAGAGATAAATTAGAAAACAGGCAAGAAGAATTTTCACATCAATACAGGTTTTTCTATACTCTTGATGAACCAGGAGACAATTGGAATGGTTTCAGTGGCTTCATAGATTCTGAAATGATTAAAAATACTATGCCGGCTCCAAGTGAAGATACACTAATACTTTTATGTGGACCACCAAAAATGATCTCCGAGGCTGTTAGGCCAAATTTAGAAGAGCTTAATTACTCCAAAGAGTCTATATTCACTTTTTAACTTAATAAAGTAATCAAAAAAGTAAA
>CACOLU010000027.1 GCA_902628045.1 uncultured Candidatus Actinomarina sp.
TGGGTCATTTTTTTATTATTTTTTTTATTTTCCAATATGTCACCAACAGTTATATTTCTTTCAACTTGTTCATGACCAAAGGTATAGATACGTTTCATTTGTATAAGTATAAATACATTTACGTACCAAAAACAATGGAGAAGAACAAATTGAAGATATTTAGATATTTAAAAATGCAGTAACTCAACATATTTTGATATATAATTTAATGTGAAAAAATTTCTCATTTTATCATTTTTATTAATTATCAATTGCAACACAGGGAGTGAATCTTCAGAGGACACAGAAGTAAGCAATGAAGTTCAGAAATCAGAAGAAGTTTCTTTGTCTAAAACACTTGAGTACCCATCTGATTTTGATATTTATGAACTCTTTGAATGTTTATCAGATAACAATATTGGACAAATACCAGAACCAAAATTTCTAGATAACTCCATAATTATTGAATTTGATGATGGTTATTCAGCTGAATACATTGAGAATTTTACTAATGCATCCTCCTCTTGTGTATCTGAATTTAAAAATTCAAATGATGGAAATTCTGAAAATGATGTAATTGATAGTAGCTCTAAATCCAATATTGAAATAAACATTGAAAATGAATGCAAGAAAGGTTTTTATTCCCAGCGACCAAATCCTGTGAAAGAAGACGATAGTTTTTTGTATTATGAGTTTTATTGGCAAGGAAGCCAAAAAATTTGTTACAACTTTTATGAACCTGAAATTATTGATGATGAATGGGAAGTTAGAGTTAAAAACTTAATAGATAATTTAAGTGGAAAGCTTGGTATTTACACTCCAATAAATTTAGCATTAGTAGATCAATTAAGAGCATCAAGTGAAACCTTAAATCAAATCAATATTGATGATTGTAAAATATACAATTTTATTTCTGATGAGAATGAAATTCAAAACTGTGCGCAAAATGCTGATGACTGGGGAAATCGTTTTGCTGCTGCCGGTGTTGATTGGTACGGTTTACCAAATGGTGGAAATATAGCACTATTCGTTGATAATTGGGAGAACATGGGATACGAGACAGCTATAAAAATATTTTCCCATGAATATTTCCATGTTCATCAAAATGGTTTAGTTTATTTTTTTGAAAAGGATGGATTGTTCGGTACACCCAAGGCATGGTTAAATGATCCTGAATCTACAATTTTTAATGATAATCCAGACAGATCATATTTATTCCCTAACTGGATAGAAGAAGGTGGGGCAGAATTTGCAGCACCAATACTTGCAACTCAGTTTGATAACTCAATAGATGCTCAAAAATATTTTATAGAAAGCTTAGATGAAGCAAGGAATGTTGTTCAAGTTGCAGCAAGTAATGGTGACATAGTCTCTCTACAAGATTATGAGTTTGCAGGAGGATTATACGAATCATATGATAACCCTAACAACGGTATTCCACGAGAATTTGCATATCAATATACAGGTGGACAGTGGGCTCATTTATTTTTGTATTCTCTAGATGGTTCTAACTATCAAAAATTAATGATGACTTTTTATCAAAATTGGTCTGAAAATGAAAGTAGAAATCCTGGAAATGGCTGGAAGGTTACTTTTGAAGAATTGTTTGATATGCCAGTAGAAGAGTTCTACATAATGTTTGATAATTTTATGTTAAAAGATCGTGAAGAACAACTAAGCATTCTTCCATCAAATTCTGAATTACAAAATTTAACATTAAATAAATAATTAGCTGTTAAATTTAAATGATAAAATTGTACTAATGAATAATAAAAATAGAATTTTATTCAATTATTTATTAATTATTTTATTGTTTTCAGTCTGTTCAAATAATAATTCATCAGAACTTTCATTGGCTGAAGTATCAACTAATGATGAAATTATACGTCAAGACACTACAACCACAACGATTCAAGACACTACAACCACAACGCTTCAAGACACTACATCTATAAATATTCATGAGTTTAGTGATAGCTCTGACTGTAATAATTATTTTCATCATGACAAAGAGAGAAATGTTGAGTACTGGGGTGGTCTTAGGGCCCAAGTCAGAGATGTTTCGTGTTACCCAGAATATCAAACACAAGAAAACGTAGGTTTTAATAAAGTTATAGAAAGTTTTGAAAACGATAGATGCATTTATGAAACTCAATCAATTGAATATTTTCACCCAGCACCTGTAAAAGCAAAAGCAGCTTATAGGTATGGAAATATCGCAGTTATCCCCGTTACTTTTGCTGATACTCCTCAATCTGTTAAAGATATGTTTCCTACACAACAGGATATAAACGACATGATCTTTGGTTCCGGGAATAAGATTACAGAGTATTTTAATTATATGAGTAATGGATTATACAAATATGAGGGTCATGTGTTTCCAACAATAAACCTTGAACAAGATATGGTATTTGATGAATATGGAATGCCTGATTTGAATGCATTCTTGGTCAAGAAAAAATATTCTTATGATGGAAGTGAGCCAAATAATGAAAATGTAGTCAATTTCATTATTGAAGATTTTTTTGAATCACCACTTGTTTATGATGTCATAATATTTATCCCGATATATCACGATTTTACATATGGAGGATGGGCCAATTCATCTAAATATTCAACTCCAACAATTAATGGAGTTGAAATTAAGGATGATCATACATGGGTGATAAGTTTACCGCTTATTATAAATGAAGGTGATGAAAACAATCCACCAAGAACATTTACTGATACTTGGTCGTGGTTTCCACTTCCTTATTTTGATGAGTATGGAAATCAAGCTGAAGGCAACGAAGACCAGTACCTTAATCCATTAGAAAGAACACTTATACATGAATGGATTCATACTTTTGGAATTGGTACTCATGCAAATTCAATGATAAGTGATGGTATTCCTTATTATCAGGAAAGAGATTTCTCTAACAATGAATTTTTCTTTTCCAGTTATGGTGACCTTTTTGATGTAATGGGAAGAGCATCATACTCTCAAAATCTTAATGCTGCATTTCGAGCTGAGATTGGATGGCTAAACTCATTGATGGTCAGTGATTACGAATTAAGGTCTGTGGTCCTTGGTGACAATCTGAGCATTGATTCAAATAATATTCAAGCTATCCATTTAAATTTACCTGGTCAATATTTTAGTGAGCAAGAATTCAACACTAATGTTTTGTCATGCATGTTTAATAAAGGTTATTTTATTGAATATTTATCATCAAATTCGCCTTATACAAAAAGAATTAATACTGAGTGGTTAAAAAACAATAAAGAAGGAGTATTTGTTAGATACTTTGATGGCGGCACTTCTCAACTACTTGATATGTCTCCTAGTAAATTTGTTGATTTAAATGGTTATATATTTTATGACATAACAGATGTAGTTTTAAAACCTGGTGAGGTATTTGAAGATGGATATGTATACATCCATAATAAGAGTAGAAATGTCGATGGAACATATAATATTGAAGTAAAAATTAAAGAAAATAAAGAACCATGGGGATGGTAGGTTTTACTAAAATTTATTTTTTATAATCTTTAAATTTTAGAACTGCTTTAAATCTATTTATTTCCTGATTGTTGATATAACAACATATCTTTAAAATTTTTATATGGCAGTTAATTACAAAGCTCCTGTAAAAGATATTTTATTTGCGTTTGATGTTCTGGATTCATACGAAAAATTAAATAATATTGATAGATTTAAAGACTTTAATTTAGAAATAGCAGTGCCCGCTATTGAAGAGTGTTCAAAATTTGCTGAAGAAGTATTAGCTCCTATCAATGCAGATGGAGACAAGCACGGAGCAAAATTTAATAATGGAGTAGTCAATATGCCTCCAGGTTTTATTGAGGCATACGAAAAATTTAAAAATGCTGGCTGGGCGTCTATATCACTACCTTCAGAAATAGGCGGGGGTGGCATGCCTTATTTACTATCCGGTGGAACACTTGAAATTTTATGTACTGCAAATATGGCTTTCGTATTGGGACCAGGGTTAAGTATTGGTGCAATATCTGGAATTAATGAACATGCAAGTCAGGAACAAAAAGATAAATTTTTGCCAAATCTCGTAAGTGGAGATTGGACTGGAACAATGAACTTAAGTGAACCTCAATCTGGATCTGATTTAAATCATTTAACAACAAAAGCTGAACCGCAGGAAGATGGAACATATAAAATTACAGGCACAAAAATATGGATAGGATCTGGAGAGCATGATTTATCTGACAATATAGTTCATCTTGTTTTAGCTAGAGTTCCAGGGTCACCAGAAGGCACAAAAGGAATATCTATGTTTATAGTCCCAAAATTTATTGTTAACGACGATAGCTCACTTGGAGAGCGAAATAATGTGAATTGTATTTCCATTGAAGAGAAGTTAGGTATTCATGGAAGCCCAACTTGTGTAATGGAGTACGACGGCGCTGTTGGTTATTTAGTTGGAGAAGAAAACCGAGGACTAAATTACATGTTTACAACAATTAATGAAGCAAGAATAAGAGTTGGTGGTCATGGACTTGCGTGCACTACAGGGGCATTACAAGGTGCTGCTCAATATGCAAGAGATAGAGTGCAGGGTAGACCTGTAGGGATGTCAAAAGAAGATGCAAAAAATTCAACAATCATTGATCATGCAGATGTTAGAAGAATGCTTATGACAATTAAAGCTTACTCTGATGCGATGCGATATATGATGTATGACAATCAAATGATGCTTGATTTTTTATATTTTGGTAACGATGATCAAAAAAATTATGGTGAAGCTAGATGCGGGCTCTTAACCCCAATAAGTAAAAGTTGGATTTCAGATTTAAGTGTTGAACTTACTTCTCTAGCTATTCAAATATATGGTGGTATGGGGTACGTTGAAGAAACAGGTGTTGCACAATATTTTAGAGATGCACGTATTGCACCAATATATGCTGGTACAAATGGAATTCAGGCACTAGACCTTGCACTAAAAAAAATTCATGTAGATGAAGGAAAAGCAGTAAATAATCTCTTTGATGAAATGGTATCTGTGAGTAATGAACTTAAAAATAGTGAAAGCTTATCAAAATTAAATGAATCTTATGAATTTCATATTAAAAATTTAATGAAATCTACTGAAAAACTCAGAAATTTATTGATCAATGATAATCAAAAAAGTATCAGCGGATTTGCATCTCCTTACACAAAAATGTTT
>CACOLU010000028.1 GCA_902628045.1 uncultured Candidatus Actinomarina sp.
TTGAATATTCCATCAATTAATTTATAAACATCTAAATTTTTATTGGCAGGATTTTTTTCATGATCAAATAGATATACCGTATCAACTTTTTTAGATATTAATTTTTCTGTTTTTTCTAAAAAGTTATTTTTAAAGAATTCTCCAGGAAGTAAGACAGAATTAATTTGATTCATTAAAAGCAAGTGCTGCGGCACCAATAATTCCGGAATCTTCTCCCTGCGAAGCAATAAGGATCTCAGGAAAATTTCTAGATGGAAATTTATATCGGCTATTTATATCTTTGTGTAAAAGCTCAATTAAATCATAAGGTTCAGATGACATAGTTCCACCTAAAATAAAAACTTCATTATCAAATATTTCAAATAAACTTAACAGGCCATTTGATATATTCTGAATTATTTCTTCTTGAGCAGCTACTTCTGAATCTGTTAAATTAAGTTTGTTGTCAAACAGCACTGACCCTACATTTTTAATAGCAAATATTTTGGCAAGTTCTGAATTTTGATTTTTTTGAGTGAGTTCCTCACACTTCTTTGTCCAAACAGAAGCAGCAACTGATGATTCAAAACTGCCTTTTTTTCCACTATCCCCTTCAACATCTCTATCATTTGAAGTAAGCATATGTCCAATTTCTCCAGCATTTCCTCTTCCCCTTAATAACTTGCCTTCAGAGATTATTCCTCCACCAACTCCCGTACCAAAAGTTAGCATTATTAAATTTGAATATTTGTTTTTGTAATTTAAAAAATACTCGCAATAAGCTGCCACGTTTCCATCATTGTCTAAGTGAAATTTGTAATCTTTAAAATTTGATAATTTTAAAAAATCAATACCGAATTGTAAATGTGGACCGTATAAATATTTATTATTAGCTGAATCTACATAACCTGGCATTGCTATTGAAACTTTTGAAATTTTTGAAAGATTTTCTTGAATAATACTTGATAAGGAATATAAAAATTTCTCTTCATTATCCGGAGTAGGAATCTTATCTTTTTTTAAAATTTTATACGACTCATCTATGACACCGTATTTAACAGTTGTCCCACCTACATCAAAAGATAAACAATTCATATATAAATTGATGATAATTCTAAATACTGATTAGTTGCTCGAAAATAACCTACATTAATACAAATGGTAGAACTGATCTTCCAATGTGAAGCTTGTGGTTGATGTACATCTCCAAATAAAGAATATTCTGGTTGATTACTTTCAATAAAATCTTTTAAACTTTTCCACCCTTGTTCAATTTTATTTGTAACAACATCAGTAACTAACTCAGGAATTAATGGAGGCGCGTGTGTACAGATAATATTTGAGTCTTTTAAGTTATACAATTTTTTTGAAAATGTTTCTTCGTCAATTTCTCCTCTTGCATTTATAGGTGTTGGAACTCCACCACCAGCAAAACCAATTTTTTTATTTTCATATTCAACTACTAAACCGTCCACATTCTTTACTGAACTACTCAAATATGAATTCATAATATCTACATCGTCTACATTTCCGGGAATAAACCAAACTTCGTATTTTTTAAGGACATTAAAAACATCCTCATACTGTTTATGTATTGCACTTTGCATTTTTTTTGCAATTTGTTCTGGATCAGCTTTATACAATTCTTTCCATAATGTTTTTCTCTCATCAAATTTGTGTTCTTTTCTTAAATTAATCAATTTTTTAACATTATCTTTGCCAAATACATCCATGGCAATTCCTTGACCATCTCTGTAATCAATCCAGTTAATTAAATCTCCTAATACAACAATAGGCCCCTTATTCTGTGGTAAAGAATTGAGATACTCTAATTGATAGTGAACATCTGATACGAATATCATTTCATCTAATTTGTAACTGCTCCAGAGTCTGATCCACTGACTAACTTCGAGTATTTATGAAGTACTCCAGACTTATAACGAGGTTCAGGAAGCGTTAATAAATCAAAACGTTTATCCATCTCTTCTTCACTTATATCAAGGTCTAATGTTCTATTTGAAATATCTAGGCTAATTGTATCTCCATTCTTACAAATTGATATTGGACCTCTATCGAAACTTTCTGGAGCAACATGTCCGATGCATAAACCTGTTGTTCCACCTGAAAACCTTCCATCTGTAATTAACAATACATCTTTACCAAGGCCAGCACCTTTTATAGCAGCTGTTATTTGCAACATCTCCCTCATTCCAGGACCTCCTTTAGGTCCCTCATTACGAATAACGACAACTTGTCCTTTTTTAATATCACCATTAAAAAGTGCATCTAGAGCATCTTGTTCACTGTCAAATACATTTGCAGGGCCTGAGAAATTATTTAAATCTATTCCAGCAGTCTTTACAACAGACCCTTTTGTAGACAGGCTTCCTTTTAAGACTGCAATACCCCCTTCATTTGATATAGGATTGTTAGGAAAACTTATCACGTCTTGATTTTTTGGAATTTCAACATTCTCTAAATTTTCACCAACAGTTTTACCAGTAACAGTCACACAGTCAGGATTTATAAGACCGTTTTCTAACAAGATCTTTGAAACTACAGGAACTCCCCCAATTTTATCTAAGTCAACCATATGAAATTTTCCAAACGGTTTCATATCTGCAAGGTGAGGAACATTTCTACTTAACTCATCAAAAGTCTCTATACTTAACGACATTTTTGATTCATGAGCTATTGCAAGTAGATGTAGAACAGCATTTGTGCTTCCACCGAGAGCAAGAACAGTAGTAATTGCATTAATAAAAGCCTCTTTTGTCATAATATCTCTTGGTTTGATATCGTTTTTTAATAAGTAATTTAATTGTCTTCCAGACTCTTCAGCTGCAACTCTAAGCCTGCCGTCTTCAGCAGGTATTGAAGCTGTACCTGGTAAGCTCATTCCTATAGCTTCGCCAACAGAAGCCATAGTGTTAGCGGTAAACATACCAGCACATGATCCAACACCGGGACACGCCGCACACTCTATTTCATACAAATCTTCTTTTGTAATAATTCCCTTTTCATATGCACCGATGCCTTCAAAAACATCAACAATTGATATATCTTTACCTTTATATACTCCTGGTAAGCTACTTCCACCATAAAGAAATATCGCTGGTCTATTTATTCTCCCAGCCGCCATTAACATGCCAGGAAGCGACTTGTCACAACCTGCTATTGTTACCATTCCATCAAATCGTTCTGCATGCATAACAAGTTCAACTGAATCAGCAATAACTTCTCTTGAGACAAGTGATGCTCTCATACCCTCGTGTCCCATTGATATTCCATCAGATACAGCAATTGTAGAAAAAATTAAACCGGCAGAATCAGGACCATTAACCCCAACTTTTGCGTGTTCAGACAACTCCGGTCCAGTTAAATTACAAGGTGTAACTTCATTTCCAGCTGAGACAATTCCTACTTGAAATTTATTAAAATCTTCATCGTTAAGACCTACCGCACGAAGCATTGCACGGGCAGCAGATTTATTTACACCTTGTGTTACATCATCGGATATTTTTGCCATAGAATAAGAATAGATTATTTAGTCTACGAAATCATTACTTTTAAATTTTCATATTCTTTTTTTATACTTTTGTCTTCTGAATCAAATAACTCAACCAAATTTTTACATAAATCATTGTTTCCA
>CACOLU010000029.1 GCA_902628045.1 uncultured Candidatus Actinomarina sp.
AATATCCATTATCCATTTTTTTTGATTCTTTTTATTCAAAATATATGCAGCTAAGTGGGAAGAAAACGGAAGACTAACAGAAATAATTACATCGTATTGATAATCTACATGTTTTCGATTTTTCCAAACTGAATATAGCCATAACATAGAATAATCTGGCCAAGCAAATGTTTTATAAAATAACCTATAAACTTTTTTTAAGATTAAGTAAATAAAATTAATAAACATTTTATTGCTATCTACTTGATTTGATCTAGTACGAACGTTATTAATAAATGTTTTGGATTTTTGATTTCCTATAAAAAAAATATCATCATTTGATTTTTCCTGAAAAGTACCGGTAATTATTTTTACAGTGTGACCTTTATTTTTTAAATCATCATAAATTAATTTCCATCTAAATGCTCTTGGACTATTTAGAGGATAAAACTGATGAGAAACTATTAAAATATTCAATTATTTTCCTTTTGACTTAGACCCATCCCAATAATATATGCAAAAAATAAACTAAGCTCTTCACCTTGGAAGAAGTACATAATCAAAATATTTAAAAAAGAAGCAAATAATATAGGGCTTCGACTTATGCTTTGTTTAAGAATAGATACACAAATTTGAATTAAAGAAACAAAAAACAAAATTAACCCAAAAATACCTGTAGAAAAATAAATATTTGCATACAAATTATTCATAGAAACTATTAGACCCGGATAAATATTTTGAACTTCATTGTTTCTAATGATTTTATTATTTTTGTTAAAATCATTAGTAAATTTTACATTTGCAATACCAAAGCCATCACCTAACAGCGTTAGGTTTTTCTCACTCGAATAAGAATTTATTCTAGAAATATTTTCAAAATTAGCTACTCCCCCAGAAACAACTATTTTTGCCCTATTAAAAATACTTTGATTTAAATTAACTGAATTTTTAGCTAAGTCTTCCTCATCATCATATATGGTACAATCACATTTATCTGCTGAATTAGGTGGACACTGGGCTGCATCTAAAGCAGGAAATTTATAAGTAAGAGAATTACCAAATGTGCTAAATATTAAAATTAAGATAATAGGAAATAACAAATAATAATTCCTACTATTTTTAAATGCAAAGAATATAAAAGTAACAAACATTGCAAGTATAAATCCAAAAATTCCTGTCAAACTTCTACTTAACACTATTGATAAAATTGGAAACAAAACTAAATACTGTAATTTTGGACTCTCTCTAAATTTGAAAAAATAAAATGGTACTGTTGGGCTTAACCATACAGCTAAAAAACTAGGTTCTCTAAATGTTCCATAGTTTCTTAAAATTGTACAAGCATCGAGTACTTTTTGTACACTGTTTGAATTTGTACCAATTCTATTTCTGTAAAAATCAGAATATTCAAATACATAAGAAAAATAAGAAATTAATGACATAAATGAAATAAAAAGTGAAGAATAAATAATTATTTTTGCAAGGATTTCAAATGAAAAATGATTTGAAATATTATATAGATTTGAAAGAGTGAACAAGAAAAAAATTATTACTAACAATCTAAGTAATATATATCTATCAAAACTTGAGTATTTCAGATCTGGTATGTCATCTGAGTAGTTGAAATATTGAATTAATGTAATCAAGATTGCGTACGCAATCCAATATGTAATTAAAAATTTTGAATATAAAAATTTTTTAAATTTGTCTAATCCAGTGATTAATAAAAGAATCGCAGACATTGCATATCCAATCCAAGAAAAAGGAATTTCTTGAAAAGTGTATGCGTCTAAACCTGTAAAAATAAGACTAAGAATAAGAAGACTAATATTTATTTTTTTTGCTTTTTTTATCAATTAAATCTTTTATATCCTTTGGAAAAACTGTATTTTGAACCATCTTTTCTTGATGACCATCTTTTATATTGACTTAAGCTGGAATCTTCAGAAAAATCAGTAATGTTTAGCTGACCATCCATTATTTTTATTTCTCTAAAAATTGTTACATCATTAAATTTTGCTTTACCGAGAAATTGATCCTGACTAAAAATTAAAACTTTCCCAGGTTCCATATTGTTTAACTCAAAACATCCTTTGAAACTTTGATTATTTTTAAACATAAAATTTGGCCCCCAATGGGATTCAACTGATCTATATTCGTTTCGTACTTTAATGTTGTCAGTATATGTTCCAGTTCCAGGATCTCTAGCAAACCACTTACCATTTGAATAACATTCAATACTTAACTGATCATAGTGAGCATGGCCACCAATGCCATTTTGTCCCAAATTACCACACCTTATAGATAAATAATCACTTGAATTTTTCCATATATAAATTCCAAAATCTGGATATGCATAGTAATCAAATTCTTTTTGAAATATTGAAATTGCCTGATGCTCAACCTTTAATAAACTTTCTATTTCAATAGAATCACTATTTTCAAAATTATACTTATGTATTGATTTTTTTGTTTCACTTTTGATTGATAATTCTATTAAATCAAACAACCAATTCATATTTAATGGCTCTTTTTCATCATATAAAAAGTAAAAAAGTCTACCCGAATCGTTATCTCCAATTTGGGACAATTCATTATCTACTGTTAATAGTTTTAGAAATATTTTATTTTCAATAATTATGTTTTTTATTTTTTTTTCTGCAGCTCTTTTGTCGGAATTAGATATAGTTTTTTTGGGAATTTTTTATTCTGGACCAATTCTTGGGGTATTGGCTTGGTCAAAAAGAATACTTGAAGGTCTTTATCAATTAATTGGTGCGAGTTTAGATATTGTATTTCCTGAGGTATCAAAATTAAATGACTTTAAAATTATTGCTGATTTAAGAAAGAAACTGCGAGTTGTAGTACTTATATCTTTTGTTATTCCACTTATATATTTATTATTTGAAAATTATGCCAACCAAGTATTCGTATCAGTTTTAGGTGAGGAATTTTCAAAGCTGGCTGGAATGTTTAAAATTGTAATTTTTTCTCTTCCGTTTATGTTGTGGTCAAGGATAAATATTATATTTTGTAGGGCAATGCACTTTGAAATAGCGTTATTTAGAATTGTAATTGTTGCAGCAGTAGCATCTTTTGTAGTATATTTTCTAAATGCAAATTTTGAAATTGTGCCTATAGAGTTTGGAATATTAATATCACAGTTAATAATTTCTCTATTTACAACTGCTCTTATTAATAAAAAAATAAATGAGGATTTGTCATGATGAGTTTAATTTTCTACAACATTATCTATTATTTGAAACGAAAACAAAAATCTTTCCAACAATCTTTAACCTCCTATACATATGTACACCCAAAATATATTGAACCATTGCTAAGCAATTTAAATCAAC
>CACOLU010000030.1 GCA_902628045.1 uncultured Candidatus Actinomarina sp.
TGTGATAGGGGTGTATGAAATTCTGAAATTTGAATAGCTTTTTCAACTTTTTTAAAATAATGTGGAAAATAATCAATAGTATCTACATCTTTATCTGAAATTTTAGGGTCTAGAGATGGAAAGGATCCTATTATTTCAAATAAAGTTTTTTCAAACTTTGAGTAATTTGGAAATAACCAGTCTTTTTTTAAGTCTTTTCTTGTCATTAAATAAATAGACCTCTTTCTAGCCTGTGGAATTCCAAATTTAGACATATCTACTTTCTGACTGACTATTTTATAATTTTCAGCAAGTTCTTGCCTAATGTACTTATCGATTGATACTGTGTTGCCTTTTAGATAAATTTTTGTGTTGTCTTGACCGGGCACATTTTCATGAAAAATATATTTTGGATTTGTTTTCTTTATCAAATCTATTGAGTATTTAATTAGATGATTTCTTGGATCTAACTTATCCATTTTTCCTGCAGTACTCATTCCTTGACAAGGTGGAGTTGATATAACGAAATCATATTTTTGACGGGACAATTGGGAAAAAATAAATTTTTTTGATATATCGCCCTCTATGACATCTACTTTTGGATGCAACTTTTTATAAATATTAACTCTCTTTGGGTCTATTTCATTTGCCAATGAAATATTTATTTTAGTTTTAGGTAAAGATAACTCAGCAATTCCAATGTTTGCAAAAAGGGATATTCCATTCAACATATTTATTTCTAACTTATTCCGATTTTATTTTGTAACTATATAATATCACTCTACGGTGACAGATTTAGCTAAGTTTCTTGGCTGATCAATTGACTCACCATTAAGGTTAGCAACATGATAAGCAATGAACTGGAGTGGAATTATAGATATAACTGTAGCCAGAATTTCATTACTATCAGGAAGTGTGACATATTCGTCAGAGATATTTTCTAATTTTTCTGATTGATTGTCACCAATCGCTATGACATAAGCTCCTCTAGCAATAACCTCTTGTACGTTACTAGTCGTTTTGTCCAACAAATGATTTTGACTTGCAGTAACAATTATTGGAGTTCCATCTTCAATTAATGCTAAGGTACCATGTTTTAGCTCTCCAGCTGCTAACGCTTCTGCATGTAAGTAAGAGATCTCTTTTAGTTTTAATGCACCTTCAGCTGCAAGTGCATAATCTAGGCCTCTCCCGATAAAATAAATATCATTCTTTTTATAAATTTTTTCAGATATGTCTTTTATTTGTTTCTCACAAGCCATTGTCTCTTCAATCAATTTTGGTAGTTCAGCAATCTCTTCAAAAGAAACATCTAATTTATTTGCAGAATCCCAATGTTTAGCAAGTAGTAATTGTCCGACTAACATTCCAAGATAAGCTTTAGTTGAAGCTACACCTATTTCTGGTCCAACGTGTAAATAAAAAACGCTATCAGCCATTCTGGCTAACGAGCTGCCTACAACATTCACTAAAGCAAGCACATGGGCACCATTTTCCTTCAAAAGCTCTGTCGCAGCAATTGTGTCCATGGTTTCACCAGATTGTGAAATTACAATGCCTAAATCGTTTGCGCCAACTATTGGTTCTCTATATCTAAATTCTGAAGCAAGCTCAACACTTACCGGAACTCCTAAAACTTTTTCAAATAGATCTTTTCCAAATAAACCAGCATGGTATGCAGTACCGCATGCGACTATCCAAATTTTTTCATACTTTGATGCTTCATCTAAATTAATTGGAATTTCTTCAGAAGTTAATTCAAGTCTTCCAGAAATAGTTCGTTCTATTACTTCCGCCTGTTCAAGTATTTCCTTATACATAAAGTGATCATGCCCTAATTTTTCTGCTTCAGAGACCTCCCAGTCGATTTCTTGAATTTCTCTTTCAATCTCATTCAAATCAGAATCAAATAACTTATACTGACCGTTTTTAATTTCTACAAAATCCCCATTTTCCAGAAATATCATTTTATTTGTATGTTCTAAAATAGCTGCTGAGTCAGATGCAAGAAATACCTCATTTTCTCCGACTCCTAAGACAAGAGGGCTCATTAAACGACCTGCAACGATTGTTCCTTCTTCTTTTGTAGTAGTTACAACAAGAGCATATGTTCCTTCTAAAGTTTTTGCTACCTCAGTTACAGTTCTCAACAATTCACCATTCCATTTTCTACTTAATTCAACTGCAACAACCTCTGTGTCAGTGTCAGATTTAAATTCAAAACCTTCTTCTAAAAGATCTTTCTTAATTTCTGCATAATTCTCAATTATTCCATTATGAATTATTGCAAATTCTTCACTATTGTCAGAATGTGGATGAGCGTTAACGTCATTTGGAACTCCATGAGTCGCCCATCTTGTATGACCAATTCCTATATTGCCTTTTATATTGCTATCTTTTATATGATTTTTTAAAACGTCGAGTTTACCTTCTTTTTTTTCAACAGTAATTTTATTACCATCAGAAATTGCGATTCCGGCTGAGTCATATCCTCTATACTCTAAACGTGATAAACCATTAATTAGAATTGGTAATGGTTCTTTTGGGCCTGAATACCCTACTATTCCACACATTATATCTCCATTCCAACGAGCAGGTTAAAATAAAGACTGCTATAAATTGTCTCTGTTCACAGATTTCTCCATGTTTTTAAACAATTTATTACGACTGCAGAGCCGAGTATGCATCCGCCGAATGTTTCGATAACATACTTCCTCGTCACCTTTTCCAAGGCCTGGCGCTAATTGCTCGTTACAACAATTATAAGAAACTTATTTAAGTTTGTAAGAAGTTTTTAATTTTGTTGACTAAATCTTCACTAAATCTATCAACAAATTCTTCTTCACTTGCCTCAACAAGAACTCTAAGAAGTGGTTCTGTACCAGAATTTCTTATTAAATATCTGCCATCCAAATTTTCTTTCTCTGATAATATCTTGGCTATTTTATCTAACTCTTTCAATTGATTTATATCTGGCATGTTATTTAGCTCAATATTGGTTAGCTTTTGTGGATATTCTTTAATATTATCCTCACGAAATTGCGATAAAGTAGTTTTAAAAAAGGATAAAGCTTTTAAAGCATATATTAACGTAAGAAGACCATCACCTACTGGAAGTTTATCTGAAATTATTATATGCCCTGATTGCTCACCACCAATAGAGGCTTTATTTTCTAACATTGCTTCCGCAACATATTTATCCCCAACAGCTGTTTCAATATTTTTAAAATTATTTTTTTCCATTGCAATTTTAAATCCGAAATTAGA
>CACOLU010000031.1 GCA_902628045.1 uncultured Candidatus Actinomarina sp.
GTTGAAAAACTAATTGAACCAGAAATAATAAATTCACCAAGTGAACCGAGTTTGGAAAACTCGAACACAATAGAGGCAGAAGTTATTTCTGAGACACTACTTGACAATTTCGATAATAAAATTGCTGGAAACGGGTTAGAAGATAATAGAAAGCTTGTTGAGATAGTGGATGGAAGAATTTATACATCGGACAACACTTTGAACTGGAGATTGCAAATATGGCAAGATGTAGTTTATGACCTCATTGACAAAGGTCAAATAATTTACGGTTATGGTTACACAGAAATCATTCCAGCAATGGATACAATTGCTAGGTCTGGAGTAGATAATAAAAATGAAAATGTACATAATTTTTTATTCAACATAATTGCGAGAGGTGGATTGTTACATTTTTTAGTAATTAGTTCTTTATTTATTTTGTTTTATTTAAGTAGTAATAAGAAAAATATCTTGTTATTTACAATCCCTTTATTAATTGTCTCATTTTTTGATAGCTCTATGGAATCTGTCAGATTCCCTACTATATTTTATTTCGTTGTAGGGAGCTTTTTAAATCATAACAACTCTAGAAAATCTGATATCATCGAATAGTATGAAAAAAGCATTTATAACAGGTATAACTGGGCAAGATGGTTCTTATTTATCAGAAATTTTATTAGATAAAGAATATGAAGTTCATGGTACTGTTAGGCGATCAAGTTCAATTAATACTGATAGAATTGATAATTTAATCTCAAAATATTCAAAAGAAGGACAATTAAATCTTCACTATTCTGATTTATCTGACCCAACGTCTCTTGATAATTTACTTAAAAAAATCGAACCAGATGAAATTTATAATTTAGGAGCACAATCGCATGTTCACGTTTCTTTTTTAAACCCTCTTTATTCATCACAAACTTCTGTTTCTGGTGTAGTCTCTTTGTTAGAATCAGTAAAAAATCTTGATAAAGAAATAAAATTTTACCAAGCATCTTCATCAGAAATGTATGGTGGTGCATCCGGAGATCTGTTAGATGAAAATTCAATTTTTGATCCAAAAAGTCCTTATGCAGCAGCAAAAGTTTATGCTCATAATTTAACAAAAATATATAGAGAATCATATGGATTGTTTTGTGTAAATGGAATTTTATTTAACCATGAGTCACCAAGACGTGGAGAGACTTTTGTTACAAGAAAGATAACTAGAGCAGTAACAAGAATCAGTATCGGTTTACAGGAAAAATTAACATTGGGTAATTTGGACGCTTCAAGAGATTGGGGCTTTGCAAAAGACTTTGTAGAAGGAATGTATTTGATGATGAATTATAAAGAGGCAGATGACTGGGTTTTGGCAACAGGAGAAACGCATACCGTAAGAGACTTTCTTAAAATTGCTTTTGATTACTTTAGTTTGAACTGGGAAGATTATGTACTTACTTCAGATAGATATATTAGGCCAAATGAAGTTAATCATTTATTAGGAAACCCTTCAAAAGCTAAAGATAAATTAGGATGGGAAATTAAAACAAGCTTTGAGGAATTGGTTAAATTAATGGTTGAAAGTGATCTTGAGCTTGCCGAAAAAGAAAAAGTACTATACGAAAACGGTATGCTTAAGCCAACCTGGGAATATCCTAGCTCCTCTTAATTTCTAAGTTTTCTAAATACCAATCATATGTTATTTTTAAACCCTCCTCTAAGTCAACACTTGGTTTCCAACCAAGTGTTGTAATTAGGGTTGAGTCTAAAAGTTTTCTTGGGTTCCCATCTGGTTTTGTACTGTCGAAAACTAAATCTCCTTCATATTTAACAATTTTTTTAATTAGATTTCCTAATTCTAAAATTGAAATTTCTTGATTAGTTCCGATGTTTATTAAGTCGTATTCCCATTCTTTATCTAACATAAACTCTATTGATGATGATAAGTCATCGACAAACATGAACTCCCTTAAAGGCTTTCCTGTTCCCCATATTTCAAAAATACTTTGATTATTTAATTTACTATCATGCATTCTAGTTAAAAGGCCTGGAATAACATGGCTGTCGATTGGAGAAAAATAGTCATTTGGTCCGTATAGGTTTGTAGGCATTAAGTTTAATATTTTATGACCAAATTCATGAGTAATTGAACGTCCAATTTCTATTGCCGTAATCTTTGCTACTGCATAAGGAGAGTTAGTTGGTTCTAATTGCCCTGTCATGAAGTAAGATTCTTTAATTGGGTTCTGTGCATTTAAGGGATAAATACAACTACTACCTAAATTAATAATTTTGATTTCGTTATCTGGAATACAAGCTTCGAGTAGATTTATGTTAATTTTTAAATTTTCTAATATAAAATCTGATCTATTTGTGTTGTTTGCATGTATGCCACCTACCCTTGCAGCACAATTTACTAAAACGTCAGGCTTCGTTTCATTAATTAGATTTTCTGTTTCTGCTTTATCAAATAAATTTGTATCCTTTCTTGAGCTCGGCACAACAGAACTTACTTTTGGTGAATTTTTAAGAACTCTTATTACAGAACTACCGACTAAACCCTCACTGCCTGTTACTAAAACTTTCATATTTTTATAATTCTACATATAACGAAATATTTTATGTCTAAAAAATTAAAGTAATATTAAATTAATTGTATGTGTGGGTTTATTGGAAAATTTTCAAACGAAAAAATTAATCAAGAGGGTATTTTCCAGGCAAACAAACACACAATTTGTCGTGGTCCAGATCAACTAAGACACTATGAAGGTAGTACGAGGGATAGTTTTTATTCATTAATTTTCAATCGCTTATCAATTCTAGATTTAACCGACAATGCTTCACAGCCAATGGTTGATGAATTTGGAAATATCTTAATGTTTAATGGTGAAGTATATAACCATAGAGAGCTCCGTTCTTATTTAGAAAATAAGTCAATTCAATTTAAATCTAGCCACTCAGATACTGAGGTTATTCTTCATGGCATAAGAGTCTTAGGTATTGATTTTCTAAACAAAATCATTGGCCAATTTGCCATCTTTTATTTGGACAAAACTAAAGGAGTAATATTTTTGGCCAGAGACAGATTGGGTCAAAAGCCATTATTTTATAGTAAAACGGATAATAAATTTACTGTATCTTCAAATCTAAAATCATTAGTTAAATTAAATACAAATTTTCATATTGATGAAGA
>CACOLU010000032.1 GCA_902628045.1 uncultured Candidatus Actinomarina sp.
AAAAGCTTACTTTTTTATCGGTGATTGATTCAACAGAAGTACCTAATTTAAAATTTACTCCTCTTTTAGATAGTTGTTTTCTTAATTCACCAGATGTCCTTTTATCTAAGCCGGGTAATATTTCATTAGCTAGCTCAACAACTACAACATCAGAATCCAAGTCATTTAAGAGGCTTGCAAATTCGCAACCAATAGCACCTGCTCCTATGACACAGACTTTCTTTGGTGGTTTCTCCCAATTCAATGCTGTGTCTGAAGTAATAGTAAACTCATTATCAATTTCAATACTTGGAAGAGATCTAGGTTTTGAACCAGTTGCAAGAAGTATAAAGTCTGATTCAATTACTATTTCTTCACCATCAGCCTTTTTAACAATGACATTATTTTTATCTTTTATTGAGCCCCAGCCTTCAATTACATTTACTTTTTTTGAGTTAAGTAACATGCCGATTCCACCAACAAGCTTATTGACAATTTCATATCTTTTTTCAGCTGTTTTAGCCCAGTTAATAGATTTCTCATTAATATCTATTCCAAATTCACTTGAGGTTTCAATTTCGTGATTTAATTCAGCAACATGTAGCCAGTATTTTGCTGGTATACAACCTCTGTTTAAACAAGTTCCACCGAGAGTGTCTGATTCAATAAGGGTGGTTTCTAAATCAAAGTTGTTTGCGTAAAGTGCAGCAGCGTATCCTGCCGGCCCTCCGCCAATAATGGTCAATTTTTTCAAATTACCTCTTTCTAGATAGGGTCTCTATCCAATCGAGATAATAACTACATTTTACAAGGGGTTCCCAAGAAAAATGATAATAGTTATCGTCACAATTAAATTTACTAAAGTTTGAACAAAGTTCAAAATTAGGATTGTTTTATATTTAAGTAGAATGTAACTATGCAGACAAGACATTTAATAATTGCTTCTCTTTTGACAGGTTTATTAATACTTGCAGCATTTGGTGCTTGGCTATTAACTTTTTAGAATTGAAAAACTTTAATCTACAACACGGCATAATACATATCCCAATGAAGCTTCCATGGAGCTCTCCTGGTTTTGTAAATATTTATTTCATTGAAGAAAAAGATGGGTACGTAATGATTGATTGTGGAGTTAATGGAAGCGAATATCAAGAATTACTAGAAACCAAAATGAAGTCATTTGGTTTGTCGTATGAAGATATAAAACTATTGATTGGTACGCATATGCATTCTGATCATATAGGTTTATCTTCAACACTTAGAGAAAAAGATATACCATTTGCATTATATAAAAATTCGGTGGAATTTATAGAAGGTTATAACGACTGGTCAATTAGGTTTAAAAAACTTAAAGAATATGCAAAAAAAGAAGGTGCTCCTAAAAGTTTCTTAGATGATATTGACCAAATAGAAACTCCAATTTATGCAGGAAAAATATCAGAACCAGACGTTTTACTTGAAGAAGGAAATATAAAAAATGTAAATAGAAATATTGAAATTATATTTACCCCTGGTCACGATAGAACAGAAATCTCAATTCTTGATAATCCATCTCAAATATTATTTTCTGGTGATCATATCCTTCCAAAAATTACTCCATTCATTCCTTTAGAAGATACTGGAGATGATATGTTAGAAAAATACACCTTATCACTTGATAAAGTTTACAACCTAGAACAAAAATTAATTGCTCCTGGTCATGGAGCTTTAATTGAAAAACCCTATTCACGTATTGAACAAATGCAACTACATCACAAAAAAAGATCTGATAAAATCATCGATCTCATCGGGAACTCAAAATTTTCCGGTTGGGAGATTGTAAATTTACTTTTTCCAAGAAAACTTGATGAACTAAACCTAAGGCTTGCATTTCAGGAAACCTTGGCTCACTTAATCTATCTGGAAAACAAAGGTTTGATTAAACATGTATTAAATTCAAAAACAAATCACTGGGAAAAAATTAGGCAGGTTTAAAACCTCTATTTTTTGCTTCATCAATATTATCTGGTGAAAATGACTGAATAAGATTTAACTTGATGTAGTCAACTTTATTAGTCAAAGCCGTTAATTTTTCAAATTGTTCTTCGTTGTCACAATCATAAGCTTTCATATTTTTTCGATATCCGACATACCTAGAATTTTCGAATCTATCTAATCTTTTCAATTTAGAGGTTCAATAGTTCTGCTATTTTATCTCTTGCTAGTTTAGGAGTTCCTAATAAGAGTGAATCCGACTTTGCTTTTTTAAAATATAAGTGTGCTGGATGTTCCCATGTAAATCCAATCCCACCGTGAACTTGAATATTGTCACCTGCAATTTTATTAAAAACCTCAGAACAATATGATTTAGCAAGCATTGAACTCATTTCAGTCTCTACGTCATCTGAATAATCAACTCTAACTGAACTATAAGCTACAGATTTTGCACTTTCTAATTGCATAAGCATATTGGCACATATATGTTGAATTGCTTGAAAAGATCCAATTGGCCTTCCAAATTGTATCCTTTCTTT
>CACOLU010000033.1 GCA_902628045.1 uncultured Candidatus Actinomarina sp.
ACAAAATTAACGAATGCGTCATATTGACATATCAAAGAAGCATCATGAATTTCAAGCATGGAAGTGAGATTTTCATCGATAGTAAATTCATTAGTAACATTTAATCTTATTTGATATAAAACTTCACCGTGATCTGTGTAGTAAGACATTTATTTAATCCGCATATTTGTCAGCACCTAAGAAATGAATTGAGACATAATCGTCATCTCCAACAACCCAACTATCATGTGGTTTATTTGAGACATAGAATATATCACCTGGATTCATAACTCTAGGTTCTTCATTTTCAAACTGAGCAGTTGCCTGCCCTTTAATAACCATTCCAAGATGTTCGACTTCACAAAATTTTGTTCCTGAAAGATGCGTGACATCCTCAGACCATTTCCATCCTTTTTTATAAGTTGCTCTTCCAATAGTCATATTTGGCATATGAACAATTTCAAACTTACCTTTTTCAAATTCTCTTATTTCGTCAGGGTTATCAAATTGTTTTAGTATAAAGTCGTTCATAATACCTATTCTAATTTCATTTATTTATTACAAAATTTACATATGGAGTATTTAATCCCAGAATCTTTTCATGCTCATAGTCATATTTCTCAGCAAAACCTGCAATATAATAGTGTTCATTTAAATTTTCATCTCCATCAGTAAATGATTTAAGGGCGTTATCCCTTCTCTGCCAGTATGATTTTTTGAAATCTGGATTCTCTTCAAAAGAAAGAGGGTTATAGGTAATTGATGAATTTTCTGTTGGTATCAATTCATCACATACACCTTTGTATTCATCACCTATTTGTATTTCATATCCACCCAGCTCATACTTGTAAGCTTTAATTACACAGAATTTATGATATTTAAAATCATTAGATTTCCATATTGATTCAACATGAGAATGATCTATGAATTCATACTGTTTATTTTCTTTGAATACGATATTTAATAAATAGAGAGCATCAAAATAATTTATATATACTTTCTGATTTTCATTTGATTGATAGTAATTTGTATCCATAGCGTATACATTAATATCGTGTAGACAGAACTTGTAAAAGAAGTAAAAGTAAATATAAAGTATATAATTTACATATGAGTAGGCAGTTCAAGAATATCCTAACAATTTTATTTTTTCTCATTTGTGTAGCTGTAATAAATACTGCAGGTCAAAATATTGAATTAGAGATAAGAGGAGTGAATGCTTTTACTTTTACTTTGATTGTTGCTGTGTTACTACAGGTAATCTTTTTTATTCCTTCTTTTCTTTTAAAAACAGAGAAATATTACGACTTAGTAGGAAGCCTAACATATGTAACAACTGTATCACTTGCATATTTTTCAGTTGAAACTAAAACAATGATAGATTCAATCATTTATTTCTATGTCATGGTATGGGCCCTTAGACTTGGAATCTATTTATTTAGAAGAGTTAGAAATGATGGTAAAGATGTAAGGTTTGAAAAAGCAAAAAGACATTTTTTTTGGTTTCTACAATACTGGATGGGACAAGCACTTTGGGTATCACTTACTGCATGTGCAGCAATTATTGCGATCTTGTCACCTGAGGAAGACACGCTTCCAGTATTAGCGATGGTTGGTATGGCATTATGGCTATCTGGCTTTACTATTGAATCTCTATCTGACTATCAAAAAAGAGTATTTAGAAAAGAAAATAATCCTAGTGAAGCCTTTATTCATACTGGCCTATGGGCAAGATCAAGACACCCTAATTATTTTGGCGAGATAACGCTTTGGACAGGTATTGCTGTTATTGCCTTGAATACTTTAACTGGCATTGAGTACATAACTCTTGTGTCACCTATTTTTGTATATATATTATTAACACGCATGAGTGGAGTTAATTTGCTTGAGCGAATTGCTGATGAGCGATATGGTCATTTAGAGGAGTATCAACGATATAAAAGAAATACTCCTGTGTTAGTTCCTAAACTTTCTAAAGATAAAATATAATCCGATTCCAATAGCAATTAATTGATAATAGGGAAGTGAATCATACCTTATTATAAAGTTGTAACCAATGCCGATAATGCCCAAACCTACTGCAAGTTTTTGCCAGTTTTTCATTTACAAGCTGTCTAGCTTTTCAAGCAAGTTATCTTTCTCTCCAGGAAGCATTTCAACGGTGTGGTCACTATTTGGGTAGCTACCAGAATCAACATCATCTTTAAATCCTTTAATTGCTTTAGATCTTTCTTTATTAAGCTTTTTTTTAATTTCTTTTCCATTACCCCATGATTTTGCATGTCTAGGCATTTTTATACCTGATGTCTCACCACATATATCTTCAAAGAATAAAAACATTACGTCTCCACCAGAACCAGAACCAAGTGAGTTTATAACTAGAGATGTATGTTTTTTTATTTCATTTAGTGCATCTTCAGCTACGCATTCTACCTCTGCACCAAAAGCACC